>NZ_JBQQBW010000160.1:0-12219 GCF_052245415.1 Streptomyces sp. 8N706
CTCACGGCTGGCCACCAGCTCGAACACCGACCGGTCCCGCTCGCCCAGCAGGCGGCGGACACGGTGCCTCATGAGTTCATCCATGCCCACCGCCTACCCGCTGCCGGGAGCGGGATGGCGGGCCCTCCGTCACGTGGCGGACGTGCCCTGCCACCGGTCGGGCGCCGCCCGGCTGATGTCGGCAAGGGCGGATCCGGGGTCCCGCTCACGGGCGAGGTCCCCGAGGCTCACCATGCCGAGCGGCCTCCCGTCCTCCACGACCGGCAGGCGCCGCACCGCGTGCCTGCGCATCAGCTCGACCGCGGTCGTCACCGGATCCTCCGGGCGGACGGTCACCGGCGCCGGGGTGCAGACCGTATCGGCGCTCACCATCAACGGGTCCACACCGTCCGCGACGGCGCGCAAAGTGATGTCCCGGTCGGTGAGCACACCGATCAGCCTGCCGTCGTCGGCGACGAGCACGTCGCCGATGTTCTCGGCCCGCATCAGCTGCGCCGCCTCGACGAGTGAGGCGTCGGCGCCCACGGACGCGACAGCCGGGCTCATGACGTCCCTCACGTACTGTGCCATCGTTTTCGCTTTCTGTTGTCCACGATCTCCTGTCCGGGACCGGCGCCCGTTGGTGTGGAGTGCGTGACACGGTCCGCTGTCCCCGGCGGGACTGGTGCGCACGCCCTATGCGGGTGTGCCGCGGCCGAGCGCGGTGACCACCTCCTGGACGTTGTGGTACGTCTCGTCCGTGGGCAGCTCGCCCACGATCTCCACCAGCACATCCGGGGCGTGCCGCTCGTGCAGCGTGCGCAGCAGCTCCCTCCGCTTGGCGGGGAACGGTGTACGGGCGAGGTGACGGCCCAGCTCGTAGCGGAGGGCCTCCGCGCTTCTGCCCGGCCGGCGGACCGGCCCCGCGGCGACCTCGGGGTCGTCGTCGGCGCCGGGCTCCGGGTCGTGCCACTCCTCGGCCCGCGTGGGGTGTCCCGAGCGCAGCAGCCCCTGCAGTTCATGCTTCATCTCGTCGTCCCGGTGGACGTTGAGCCGGTTGCTTCCTCGCTCCATGTGGCTCCCTCCGTACTGATCCGGGCGGATCTGTGTCGGTTGCGCGGTCCGGGTACCCGTCGAACGGGCAGCAACACGGCTGCACTGCGTGTCCGGGCAGGCCGCGCAGATGAGGAAAGGGAGTGCCTCATGTCCGACCTCGGACGGCGGGGCGGCGGCGTCGACCCCTCCGCACTGGACGAACCACAGCTGCTCAAGGAGCTGGAGACGATTCACCGCACCCGTCACGAGACCCTGCTGTACGGGTCACCGGACGCTCTCGCGGCGCACAACACCCGGATGGCGGAGCTGGAGGGGGAGTATCTGCGGCGCCATCCGGAACGGCAGGTGGCGGCCGGCCGGACGAGGGAGGGGGCCCGGAGCCGGGCATGCGAGAACGGCACCCGGCACACGCAGGGAACCTCGTGAGGAGCGTGCCTGCCGGCGGACGTCCGGAGCGGGGCGCACGTTTGGAGCGGGGCGGCGCGGGGACCCGGACGCCGGCCGAGCGGTCGTGAGTGGGGAGCAGGGCTCCGGACGCGGGACTTCAGGGATCCCGGGCCCGGAGCCCTGCGCGTGTCGTCCCCGCGGCTCGTCGGCGGCAGGAAGCGGGCGTACGCGTTTGACCTCCGTGCGGACGGTCACTCGGTGCACAGGCCCCAGCGCTCCACCGGAGCGCGCCGCTCCAGGAAAGGACAGGGCCATGGCGGTGCTCGCCGTACTGATTCCGTTCGCGATGCTCGGTGTCGTCCTGGCACTGGGCCGATACGAGGAACTGATGCTGACCCCCTCGGCACCACGCAGCAACCCGGCCCGGCGGTTGGTCAGGGGCCACCCGGACAGGTCGCACAAGGGAGGCGGAGAAGAGTGACCGACACCTTGGAACGCACGAAACGTACTGAAGCACCGGCCCGTACGCGCGCCCCGGCCCGGCCGGGCGAACACCAGCCGGTGGGCGAACTGGTCAAGCAGGCCTCGGAGCAGCTGACCGATCTCGTACGCAGCGAACTGCGGCTCGCTCAGGCCGAGATGACACTGAAGGGCAAGCGCGCCGGACGCGGTGGCGGCCTCTACGGCGGCGCCGGGATCGTGGCGCTGCTCGGGATGCAGGCGCTGGTGGCCACCTGTATCGCCGCGATCGCGCTGGCCCTGCCGATCTGGGCCTCCGCTCTGATCATGACCGGCGTGCTCTTCCTCATCGCGGCGGTGCTCGCCCTGCTGGGGAGGAAGGAGACACGCAGTGCCTCGCCACTGATGCCCAGGGAGGCGATCAGCGGGGTCAAGGCGGATGTCGAAGAGATCAAAGAGAGGGCGCACCGATGACGAAGACCCCGGATGAGCTGCGCGGCCAAGTGGCCGAGGCACGTGAGCGGCTGGGCGCCACGGTGGAGGAGCTGGCGTCCAGGGCGGACGTGAAGGGAATGGCGCAGCACAAAGTCGCGGAGATGAGGGAGCAGGTGCAGCAGACCGCCTCCCATGCCGCCCATGCGGTCCACGACAGGACACCGGAACAGCTGCGCACGGCCGCCTCGAAGGCGGCGGAGACGGGACGGCGGCGGCCGGCTCCGGTCGTGGCGGGGACATGCGGCGTTCTACTGCTCGCCGTACTGCTCGCCCGCGGACGGCACGAGCAGGGCCGCGCCGGCCACAGGGCGAGGGCGGGCAGGAGGCGCTGAGCCGTGGGCAAGCTGCTCTACAAGCCGCTGGCCATGCTGTTCGGGATGCTCGGCGGCATGATCGCCGGTGCGCTTTTCAAGAAGGTATGGAAGGCGGTCGCGGGCGAGGAGCAGGCGCCGCGGCCCACCGACGAGGACAGCCGGTGGCGTGAGGTGGTCCCCGCCGCGGCTCTCCAGGGCGCGATCGCCGCCGGAGTCCGGGCCGTCGTCCAGCGCGGCGGCGCCACGGGCTACCGTCGCCTCACGGGCATCTGGCCCGGCTGACCCGGAAGCCGCCCCCGCGTGGGGACTCCCGCGCGGGGGCGATCTGACGGGACGGGCCGTGGGCGCTCCTGACCCGGCGCCCTGCCGATCCGGCAGGCACTCAGTCGGCGCACTCAGTCGGCGTCACCGCTGGGGGTGCCGCGCCCCGGACCGCCCGGCAGGAACTCCTGAATCTTCGCCTTGATGCCCTGCCGCGCCATCCCGGCCCGGTCCGGGTCGCCCTTGAGCATCGACTTCGCCGTGGCCTCCAGCTGCTCCCAGGTCGCATGCGGCGGAACCGGCGGCACCGACGGGTCGGTGAGGAACTCCACGACCGCGGGCCCGTCCGCCGCCAGCGCCTTGCGCCACGCGCCCTCCACGTCTTCCGGCCGCTCGACCCTGATGCCGGTCAGGCCCAGCGACTCCGCGAACGCCGCGGAGGACACATCGGGCAGCGACTGTGAGGGCAGGAACTGCGGTGCCCCGCTCATCGACCGCATCTCCCAGGTCACCTGGTTGAGGTCCTGGTTGCTCCACACGCCCACGACCAGCCGCGGATCCTCCCAGGCGGAGCGGTACTTGGCCGCCGTGACCAGCTCCGCCATGCCGTTCATCTGCATCGCTCCATCCCCCACCAGCGCCACCGCCGGCCGGTCGGGGTGGGCGAACTTCGCACCGATCGCATACGGCACTCCGCAGCCCATCGTGGCCAGCGTCCCCGACAGCGATCCGCGCATGCCGCCGCGGATACGGATGTGCCGGGCGTACCAGTTGGTCGCCGAACCCGAGTCCGCGGTGAGGATCGCGTCCTCGGGCAGCAGCGGATCGAGGGCGTGCGCGACGTACTCCGGATTGATGGGGTCGGCGGAGAGTTCCGCCCGCCGCCTCATCACATCGGTCCACCGTTCGACCGACATACAGATCTCGTCGTACCAGTCGCGCGCCTCGTTGCGGCGCAGCAGCGGCAGCAGGGCGCGCAGCGTCGCCCCGGCGTCGCCGACGAGGTTCACGTCGTACGGATAGCGGAGCCCGACCATATGGGGGTCGATGTCGATCTGCACCGCCCGTGCCTTCCCGAACTCCGGCAGGAACTGGCTGTAGGGGAAGCTGGAGCCGACGGTCAGCAGCGTGTCGCAGTCGCGCATCATCTCGTACGAGGGGCGGGTGCCGAGGAGCCCGATCGAGCCGGTGACATGGGGGAGTTCGTCCGGCAGCGCGTCCTTGCCGAGCAGCGCCTTGGCGATGCCCGCGCCCAGGAGGTCGGCGACCTCCACCACCTCCGCCCGCGCGCCCGCCGCGCCCCGGCCCACCAGCATGGCCACCTTGTCCCCGGCGTTGAGGATCCCGGCCGCCCGCTCCAGGGCGTCCTGGGAGGGTACGGACTCCCAGCCGCTGATACCCAGGCTGGAGGGGACCATCTTGAACTCATGGCCCGGCGGCTCGTAGTCGAGGTCCTGCACATCCGCCGGGATGATCACAGCGGTTGGGCAGCGGCGGCCGTACGCGGTGCGGATCGCCCGGTCGAGGACGTTGGGCAGCTGTTCCGGGACGGTCACCGTCTCCAGGAAGTCGGAGGCCACGTCCTTGAACACGCTGTGCAGATCGACCTCCTGCTGGTACGAGCCGCCCATCGCGGAGCGGTGGGTCTGCCCCACGATCGCCACGACCGGGACGTGGTCGAGCTTGGCGTCGTACAGCCCGTTCAGCAGATGGACGGCTCCGGGACCGGACGTCGCCGCGCACACCCCCACCCGCCCGCTGAACTTGGCGTACCCGACGGCCTCGAAGGCGGACATCTCCTCGTGCCGGGACTGCACGAACCGCGGCTCGTTCCCGGCCCGGCCCCATGCCGCGAGCAGCCCGTTGATCCCGTCTCCCGGATATCCGAAGACATGGTCGACACCCCATTCGCGCAGCCGCGCGAGGACGCGGTCGGCAACCTTCTCGGTCATCGTCGTGGAACTCCTCTCAGCACGCGGGCCGCCGCCTGGGACGGCGGCGGCCGAGTGCCTACGGGTTTCCCGCGGCCGCCGGGGGAAACGTCCGTTCTCCCCGGCCGGATGCGGCCCAGCCCGGCTCTGGCTACCGTGGGAGATGCCCGTTCGGCCTCGGTTTGGCCGGAGGCCGGCCGGGCAGGCGAAAGACGTGCTTCGGACCGAAGGCACGCCCGCGGGAGCAGCAGCTGCGTCTGTGTCCCTGGTGCGCCCTGGTCCACCCCGGCGCGTGTGCTCCTGTGGTGATCAAGTCCGCCGTCCTGGGAGCTGTCACCATCATGACGACCGCACACATGCAGGCCAAGCGCCCTTCAGCGAAGCATCCGCACGACGACGCCCCCGACACCAGCGCCGAATTCCAGGAGCTCGCCCATCTCCCCGACGGGCCCGAGAAGGAAGCCCTGTGCCAGGAGGTCGTCCGCGCCTGGATCCCCATGGCCGAACGGCTGGCACGGCAGTTCCGCAACCGCGGGGAATCGCTCGAGGACCTCGAGCAGGTGGCCGCTCTGGGCCTGGTGAAGGCCGTCAAGCGCTACGACCCCGAGCGCGGCACCGCGTTCGAGAGCTTCGCCGTCCCGACCGTCGTCGGCGAGGTCAAGCGCCACTTCCGGGACCACATGTGGGGGTTGCATGTCCCCCGCCGGGTCCAGGAGCTGCGCAACCGCGTCAGGACCGCCCACCGGGAGCTCTCCCACTCCCTCGACGGGCGCGGCCCCGGGGTCCGGGAGATCGCCGAGCACACCGGCCTCACCGAGCAGGAGGTCAAGCTCGGTATGGAGGCTCTCGACAGCTACACCCCGCTCTCCCTCGACGCCGAGCTGCCGGGCTCGGAGGACGGCTATGCCCTCGTCGACACCCTCGGTGACCAGGAGCCGGGCTACGACCGCATCGTCGACCGCGAGGCGCTCAAGCCGAAGCTCAGCCGGCTGCCGGAGCGGGAACGCCAGATCCTGTACATGCGCTTCTTCTGCGATATGACGCAGAGCCGGATCGCCGAGCAGCTGGGCATCTCGCAGATGCATGTGTCCCGGCTGATCAGCCGGACCTGCTCCTCGCTGTGCGACCAGGTGATGGCGGAAGCGAGCTGATCACCGAGTCCGTTCACGGCCGGCCCCGGTGCCGGCCGTGAACCGTGCGCGAGGGGCCGTCCGGGGTCGTCCTCCGCCGGCCCTTTGAGCCCTCAGTTCGCGAGGGGAGGGGCTTTCCGGCGGCCCGCGTGGTACAGGCCCATCGCGAGGTGGCGCGACATCCGGTCGACCACCCCGGCCTCGGCCATCTCGAAGGCCGTCCGCCCGCCCGTACGGAAGAGCGTCAGCGCCCCCAGCGCGGGCGCCGCCGGGCCGCAGGCGGGAGGGATGCAGAGCGGCACGCACACCAGCGAGGTCACCCGGGTCCGTACGAGCACCGAGTCCCCCGAGGCGTCACGGCCGAACGCGTACGGCTCGTCGGGGCGTACCCGCAGCGCCGAGACACTGTCGCGGACCGCATCCACGACCAGCGGGCAGTCGGCGGGGTCCTGAGCCTTGAGGGAGGCCGCCTGCTCCTTGTCGGCTCCCAGGACGATCACACGCCGCAACGGCCAGCCGCCGAACGGAGAGCCCTCCAGGCCGTCGGAGAGGTCCGCGATCACCCAGTCGGCGAAGCGCTCGTACAGCACGCGGGCCGCGCCCTCGAGGACGGCCTCCCGCCCTGCCGGTTCCACCCGCAGCAACTCGGTGGCCATGTCGTCCACCAGGTCCAGCAGCTCGGCGTTGCGGGACACCTCCGCCAGGTCGGGCCGGGGCTGCTGCGCCAGGCGGTACGGCGTGGCCGGGCGGGACGCCGTACCGCCCGTGGAGAGGGGAGCGGGCCGCCGCGCGCCGACCGCCCTGTCCTGGAAGACCGCGAGGACGGCCGGGCGCGGCTCGCCCGGAGGACGGAGCGCGGTGAGCGTCGCGCGCAGGGTGGCTCCGTCCTTCGGCCCATCGCCCTCGGCCGGGTGGAGCCGCACCTCCAGACTGCGGTCACCCTCACCCCGGGCCACCGCCGCGACCTGCGAACGGAACGCGGCCCGCGCGTCATGGGCGAGCAGGCCGGTGAGGGCACGACCGGTGGCGTGGCCCGACATCATCCCGAAGAGCTCCGTCGCGGCGACATTGAGCCGCCGTACGACGGTGGACCGGTCCAGCAGCGCGACCGGCAGCGGAAGCCGCTGGAACAGTCCGCGCAGCAGCCGCACCTCCGGCTCCTCGCGCCGCCCGCCGTTGCGCCGCGCCGCCGCGGCCAGCTCCTCGTACCGGGGCCACAGCACATCGGCGGCGTGCTGGAGTTCGAGCAGCGCCGCGTCGAAGGCGGCGATGCGTTCCTCCGGCGGCAGCGACCGCGCCGATCGCAACTCCTCCACGCGGCCGCGGAAATCCTGCAGCTCCGCTCCGAACTCGGGCGATGACTCGGCCATGCGCATACCGTAGCCGGTGCGCTCACGCTGGTCTGCACCACGCCTGGGCACCTGATGCGCGGGCGCACGGGCGCCGCCGGGGTGTGTCGTCCCGTTTGCCGCCCGGGAGCGATCTGCCAAGGTGGGGTGACCGGGCCACTGACCCGCCCGGCGCGCCGGATCGACCCTCTCGGAGGCACGGATGCAGCGGACCGCACCGGAAGGCCGCGGCCCGGCCTCGTTCGGGCCGCCCGCCCCCGCCCCCGGGCTGCCGGTTCTCCCGGAACTCGCCGAGCGGCTCTTCCGCAGCGCCACGGGCGCCGGGCCGGAGCCCGTGGGCGGCAGCCGGGACGTCCTGGAGGCGGCCTGCGGCTACTGGTCGCGGCGCGGCCTGTGGACCGACACCCACCATGTCGCAGCGGGCCCCGGTGCCCAGCCGCTGCTGCTGGCGCTGCTCGCCGCGACCGGCGGCGATGTGCTGCTCACCCGGCCCTGCGCCGCCTGGTACGCCCCGCAGGCCATCCTGACCGGCCGCCCCGCCTACCACGCACCCGCCCCCGCCGAGTGCGGAGGCGTCCCCGACCCCTTCGCGCTGCTGGAGACCGTAGGCCGGGTGCGGCGGGAGGGCGGCGACCCGAGGGTTCTGCTGCTGTCCGTCGCCGACGACCCCTGCGGCACCGTCCCGCCGCCCGAGCTGATGCACGAGGCCTGCGAGGCCGCCGCGGGCGAGGGCCTGCTGATCGTCAGCGACGAGACCTACCGCGACACCCTGCACGACCCCGACGGCACCGTGCTCTTCAGCCCTGCCGAGATGCAGCCGGAGAACGTCGTCGTCCTCACCGACCTCGGCGCGGCCCTCGTCCCCCCGGGCTGGCCCGCCGCCGTCGTGCGTTTCCCCGACACCTGGCGCGGCGGTGAGCTGCACGCCGAGACGCTCGACGCCATGGCCGGCCTGCGGGCCGTGCTCGCCGGACCCGTGGCCGCCGCCGTGGCCCTCGCCCTCACCGAACCCCCGCCCGTCGCCGCCCGTACGGCCGCTGCCGCCCGGCTGCACGGCACCCTCGCCAGGGCCGTGCACAGCATCGTCACCGAAGCCGGTGCCCTGTGCCGTCCACCCCAGGCCGGCAGTCATCTCTACGCCGACCTCGACCCGCTGCGCCCGGCCCTCGCCGCCCGCGGCATCACCGACTCCGTCGAACTGGAGGACCACCTCACCGGGCGTCTCGGCGAACCCGTGCCCGGCGGGCACCGCTTCGGCGACGGCCCCGACTCGCTCCGGGTACGGCTGTCCACCGGCCCGCTGCTGGGCGGCTCCGACCAGCAGCGGCTCCGGACCCTCACCGCGCCCGAACCGCTGGAACTGCCGCATGTCGCCGAGGCGTTGCAGCTGATCCGGTCGGCGTTCGAGGAGCTCGACAACGGCGTGCGCTCCGCCGGATGACCTGACCGCGCCGTCACCCGGGGGCTCGACCGCCGTCGGCGCGGCGGGAGGACAGCCGCCGCCGGACCGGCGGCACCGCACCGACGGCCAGCGTCACCGCCACCACCGCCACCACGCCCTGCCACGGCTCGCTGAAGAGGGAACCGCCCAGGATCCCGATCAGCTGGTACGCCGCGGCCCACGCCAGACAGGCCGGTACATCGCCCCGGACGAACCATCGCACCGGCATCCGCGCGAGCAGACACGCCACCATCACCGGAATCCGCCCCGCGGGCACCAGCCGGGAGAGCACCAGCACCATCACACCGTGCTCGTCCAGCTTGCGCTGCGCCGTCTCCAGCCGGTCGGGCGCGGCCCGTTCCCGCAGCCGCTCCAGCCGGCGCGAGCCGTTCCTCGCGTCCATCCCGTGCTGCCCGAGCCAGTAGAGGGCGATGTCGCCGAGGAACGCGGCGGACGCCGACACACCGAAGACCACCAGCAGCGAGAAGGGCGCCGTCTGGTGGAAGGCCACCACCGCCGCCGAGCTCACCAGCGCCCCGGTCGGCACCACGGGCACCAGCGACCCGAACGCGACCAGCAGGAACAACGACGGATAGCCCACGGCCTGCTGGGCGGACTCCGGCGGCACCGAGCCCAGCACGTCCCGCACCACATCGCGTATCACCGCGGGATCTCCGGTCGTACGCTCTCCCCGTGCCCCAGCCGGTGCACGGCCACCCCGGGCGCCAGCCGCGCCGCGTGGCGGGCGAACTCCTCGCCCGGCGCGTGGAATTCATGCGGCCGGATCGCGTCCATGCCGATGGGCCAGTACGTGCCGTAGTGCACCGGCACGGCGCTGTGCGGCGCCAGCCGGGCCAGCGCCTGCGCGGCCCGCGACGCGTTCAGATGGCCGGGACCGAGATACGGCCCCCAGCCGCCGACCGGCAGCAGCGCCACATCGCACCGCCCCACCTCGTCGGCCATCTCCTCGAACAGGCCGGTGTCGCCCGCGAAGTACGTACGCGCCTCGCCACGGACCACATAGCCGAGGGCGGGCGACCGGTGCCGGCCGTACGGCAGCCGCCGCCCGTCGTGTGCGGCTCGGACGGCTCGGACGGAGACCTCGCCCACGGTGACCTCGTCACCCGGCGCGACCTCGGTGACGCGCAGCCCGCCGCCGTGCGCCAGCCGCCGCAGACCCGGCACGGTCTCCTGTGCACCGCGCGGCACGAACAGCCGGGTGCCCGGCCGCAACCGCGCCAGAGAGGCCAGATGCAGATGATCGGCGTGCAGATGGGAGACGAGGGCGATGTCCGCGAGCGCGGCCTCGGGCGGGGGCAGCGCGCCCCGGCGCCGCCGCAGATGGGCCAGCCGCCGTACGAAGAGCGGGTCGGTGAGGACCCGGAGCCCGGAGTCCGCCACGGTGACGGTGGCATGCCCCCACCAGGTGATCTCCACCGGCACGCCCACCTCCCGCCGTTCGCGCTGCACGCACCGTCGAGCTTAGACGTGACCGGCCGGCCGGTCCGCCGATCACCCCGGCCACGGCGCGCACTCCGTGCCCGGGCAGGATCGTCCGGAGGGAGCCGCCGCGAACCCGGCGGCCCTCGACCGGATGCACCGACAGCGACAGGAGCCCTCACCCCATGTACGCCATGCAGTACGAGATCCCGCTCCCCGCCGACTACGAGATGAAGATCATTCGCCATCGGGTGGCCACCCGGGGCTCCGCCCTGGACGACCGGGCCGGGCTGGGCCTCAAGGCGTATCTCCTGCGCGAACGCGGCACCGACGGTTCACCGGTCAACCAGTACGCGCCCTTCTACCTCTGGCATTCCATCAGCGGAATGAACCACTTCCTGTGGGGAGGCGGCGGATTCCAGGGCATCGTCGCCGACTTCGGCCGACCGCCCGTCCACCACTGGACCGGCGCCGCCTTCGAACGCGGTCCCGCGCTGGAGGCGGCTCCCCGCGCCGCCACACGCCGTACGACCCGCGTCCCGGCGGGCACCGAGCCCGCGGACGCTGTCGAGCGGGCGCTCGCCGACGTCCGGGGCACTGCCGGGCTGCCGGGGGTTCACTCCTCGGCGCTGGCCGTCGATCCGCGCCACTGGGAGCTGGTCCAGTTCACCCTGTGGGAGCAGGCGCCCCCGGAGACCGAGCCGGGCGAACGTTATGAGGTCCTGCACCTCTCCGCCCCCCCACCTCGGCGACCTCCCGCGCGGCCGCCACTGGTGACGTCACGCGGCGGGGCGGGGCCGGCCGCCGTTGCCGCACCGGGGGGACGCCCGCCCGGTGCGACGCTCGCCGTTGGTGAGGCCTGCCGGTGGTGACGCCCGCCGGGCGTGACGCGTGCTGTGCCACGCTGGAGAGCGCGCCCGCACGCCCGGTGCGGGCGGCGGGCCGCACTAGGTGGGAGCGCCGTGGTCGCAGGCAGATGGCGGGCCGCCGGAGGCGCCGCGCTGAGGGTGCTGGTCGTCTGGGGAGCCGGGACCCTCACGATGCTCGTGCTCGCCGGAGCGCTCCCCGACTTCCGGCTGCAGTCCACCGACGGGGACAGCGCCACCCGGATCGCCGTCACGGCCGCCCTCGGTGCCGGGGCCTTCGGTCTGCTGAGCGCCCTGGTCTGGCCCGTGCTGGTACGGGCCCTGCTGCTCGTCCCCGCGTTCGTGCTCGGGCTGCTGGTTTTCTTCCTCAACGGCTCGGTGCTGCTGGTCGCGCTACGACTCGTGCCCGACCAGCGCGGTGCGCTCGAGCCCGAGACGGCGGTCGTGGTCGCGGCGGTCATGTCGGCCGTCGCCTCCGCGACCAGTACGGCTCTCGCGGTGCGCGACGACGGAGCGTACCGGCGCAGACTCTACCGTCTCGCCCACCGGCGCGGACGGCGCGGTGACCACGGCCTCGGCCGGTCCACGGCGCCCGGCACCGTGTTCCTCCAACTCGACGGCGTCGGGTACGACGTGCTGGCCGACGCGGTGCGCGAGCGCCCGGCCACCGGCGGCGGCCGGCCCGGCCCCCCGCTGATGGAGACCGTCGCGGAGTGGTGCGCCGCCGGCGGCAGCCACCGGCTCACCGCATGGCGCACCGACTGGTCCAGCCAGACCGGCGCCAGCCAGCTCGGCATCCTCCACGGCTCCAACCACGACGTCCCCGCGTTCCGCTGGTACGAGAAGGAGACCGGCGAGGTCATGGTGTGCAGCCGCCCCACCAGCGTCGCGGAACTGCAGCGCAGGGCGGTCGCCCGTACCGGCGACGGCGGACTGCTCGGGGCCGACGGGGCCAGCCGGGGCAATCTCTTCAGCGGCGGGGCGGAGCAACTGGCGCTCGTCCTCTCGGTGGCGGCCCGGCGCGGCAAGGACAACCGTTCCCGGGCGGGGTACTTCGCGTACTTCTCCGACCCCGCGAACGCGACGCGCACGGCCGTGTCGTACCTCGCCG
>NZ_JBQQBW010000161.1:0-12202 GCF_052245415.1 Streptomyces sp. 8N706
GTCAGATGTTCCGCATGCTCCTGGAGGGAGCGGACACCGACGTCGCCTCGGCTGAGCGCCTCGATGCCCTGGACGGCGGCGGCCAGCGCCTGGACCGTGGTCAGACAGGGCACTCCGCGGGCGACGGCGGCGGTGCGGATGTCGTAGCCGTCGAGGCGGCCGCCGGTGCCGTAGGGGGTGTTGACGATCAGGTCGACCTGGCCGTCGTGGATGAGCTGGACGATGGTCTTCTCGCCGTGCGGACCCTCGCCCTCGCTCTGCTTGCGCACCACGGTGGCGCTGATGCCGTTGCGCTTGAGGACCTCGGCGGTGCCGGAGGTGGCCAGCAGCTCGAACCCCATGGCGACCAGCTCGCGGGCCGGGAAGATCATCGAGCGCTTGTCGCGGTTGGCGACGGAGACGAACGCCCGGCCCTTGGTGGGCAGCGCGCCGTACGCCCCGGCCTGCGACTTGGCGTACGCGGTGCCGAAGACCGAGTCGATGCCCATGACCTCGCCGGTGGAGCGCATCTCCGGGCCGAGGACGGTGTCCACGCCGCGGCCGGAGGCGTCACGGAAGCGCGACCACGGCATCACGGCCTCCTTGACGGAGATCGGCGCGTCGAGCGGCAGCGTGCCGCCGTCACCGGCCTTGGGCAGCAGCCCTTCCTCGCGCAGCCCGGCGATGGTCGCGCCCAGCGAGATACGGGCGGCGGCCTTGGCGAGGGGGACGGCGGTGGCCTTGGAGGTGAAGGGCACCGTACGGGAGGCGCGCGGGTTGGCTTCCAGGACGTAGAGGATGTCCCCGGCCATCGCGAACTGGATGTTGATCAGTCCGCGGACGCCGACCCCCCTGGCGATGGCCTCGGTGGAGGCGCGCAGCCGCTTGATGTCGAAGCCGCCGAGAGTGATCGGGGGCAGCGCGCAGGCGGAGTCCCCGGAGTGGATGCCGGCTTCCTCGATGTGCTCCATGACGCCGCCGAGGTAGAGCTCGTGTCCGTCGTAGAGGGCGTCGACGTCGATCTCGATGGCGTCGTCGAGGAAGCGGTCGATGAGGACGGGGTGTTCGGAGATCAGACCGGCGTGCCGCTCCAGGTACCCGGCCAGCGACGGCTCGTCGTAGACGATCTCCATACCACGGCCGCCGAGCACGTAGGAGGGGCGGACCATGACCGGGTAGCCGATCTCGGCGGCGATCTTCTTGGCGTCCTCGAAGGAGAAGGCGGTGCCGTACTTGGGCGCGGGCAGTCCGGCCTCGGTGAGCACCCGGCCGAAGGCACCACGGTCCTCGGCGGCGTGGATGGCCTCCGGGGAGGTGCCGACGATGGGCACGCCGTTGTCCTTGAGCGCCTGGGCCAGGCCCAGCGGGGTCTGGCCGCCGAGCTGGACGACGACGCCGGCGACCGGCCCGGCCTGCTGCTCGGCGTGGACGATCTCCAGGACGTCCTCCAGGGTGAGCGGCTCGAAGTAGAGCCGGTCGGAGGTGTCGTAGTCGGTGGAGACCGTCTCCGGGTTGCAGTTGACCATGACGGTCTCATAGCCCGCGTCATGCAGCGCGAAGGAGGCGTGGACACAGGAGTAGTCGAACTCGATGCCCTGGCCGATGCGGTTGGGCCCCGAGCCGAGGATGATCACGGCGGGCTTCTCGCGCGGCGCGACCTCGCTCTCCTCGTCGTAGGAGGAGTAGAAGTACGGGGTCTTCGCGGCGAATTCGGCCGCACAGGTGTCGACCGTCTTGTAGACCGGCCGTACGCCCAGGGCGTGCCGCACCTCGCGGACGACGTCCTCGCGCAGGGAGCGGATCTCCGCGATCTGCGCGTCGGAGAAGCCGTGGCGCTTGGCGTCGGCGAGCAGCTCGGGACCGAGCTTGTCGGCCACCGCGATCTCGTCCGCGATCTCCTTGATCAGGAACAGCTGGTCGATGAACCACGGGTCGATCTTCGTGGCGTCGAAGACCTCCCGCGGGGAGGCCCCGGCGCGGATGGCCCCCATGACCGTGTTGATCCGGCCGTCGGTGGGCACGCGGGCCGCCGTGAGCAGCGCGCCCTTGTCCCCGGTGTCACCGGTGAAAGAGAACTGGCTGCCCTTCTTCTCCAGCGAGCGCAGCGCCTTCTGCAGCGCCTCGGGGAAGTTACGGCCGATGGCCATGGCCTCGCCCACCGACTTCATGGTGGTGGTGAGGGTCGCGTCGGCGGCGGGGAACTTCTCGAAGGCGAACCGCGGCACCTTCACGACGACGTAGTCGAGCGTCGGCTCGAAGGACGCCGGGGTCTTCTCGGTGATGTCGTTGGGGATCTCGTCCAGGGTGTAGCCGACGGCGAGCCGGGCCGCGATCTTGGCGATCGGGAAGCCGGTGGCCTTGGACGCCAGCGCGGACGAGCGGGAGACCCGCGGGTTCATCTCGATCACGATGACCCGGCCGTCCACGGGGTTGACCGCGAACTGGATGTTGCAGCCGCCGGTGTCCACCCCCACCTCGCGGATGACGGCGATACCGATGTCGCGGAGGGTCTGGTACTCGCGGTCGGTGAGCGTCATCGCCGGGGCGACGGTGATCGAGTCACCGGTGTGCACACCCATCGGGTCGAAGTTCTCGATGGAGCAGACGACCACGACGTTGTCGTGCTTGTCCCGCATCAGCTCCAGCTCGTACTCCTTCCAGCCGAGGATGGACTCCTCCAGGAGCACCTCGGTGGTGGGAGAGAGAGCCAGGCCCTGGCCGGCGATACGGCGCAGCTCCTCCTCGTCGTGCGCGAAGCCGGAGCCGGCGCCGCCCATGGTGAAGGAGGGGCGTACGACGACGGGGTAGCCGCCGAGGGTGTCGACGCCCGCGATGACCTCGTCCATGGTGTGGCAGATGACCGAGCGGGCTGACTCGCCGTGGCCGATCTTGGCGTTGACCGCCTCGACGACATCCTTGAACAGGTCGCGGTCCTCGCCCTTGTTGATCGCCTCGACGTTGGCGCCGATCAGCTCCACGCCGTAGGTGTCGAGGACGCCTTCCTCGTGGAGGGAGATGGCGGTGTTGAGCGCCGTCTGGCCGCCCAGGGTCGGCAGCAGCGCGTCGGGACGCTCCTTGGCGATGATCTTCTCGACGTACTCCGGGGTGATCGGCTCGACGTACGTGGCGTCGGCGATCTCCGGGTCGGTCATGATCGTCGCGGGGTTGGAGTTGACCAGGATGACGCGCAGGCCCTCGGACTTCAGGACGCGGCAGGCCTGGGTTCCCGAGTAGTCGAACTCGGCGGCCTGGCCGATGACGATCGGGCCGGAGCCGATGACCAGAACGGACTGGATGTCGGTGCGCTTAGGCACGCTGGCCCTCCATCAGGCTGACGAAGCGGTCGAACAGGTAGGCGGCGTCATGCGGCCCTGCGGCTGCTTCGGGGTGGTACTGGACGCTGAATGCGGGCTGGTCGAGCAGTTGGAGCCCTTCGACGACCTCGTCGTTGAGGCAGACGTGGGAGACCTGGGCCCGGCCGTAGGGGGTGTCGGAGTCCCGGTCCAGGGGGGCGTCGACCGCGAAGCCGTGGTTGTGCGCGGTGACCTCGACCTTGCCGGTGGTGCGGTCCTGGACCGGCTGGTTGATGCCCCGGTGGCCGTACTTCAGCTTGTAGGTGCCGAAGCCGAGCGCGCGGCCGAGGATCTGGTTGCCGAAGCAGATACCGAAGAGCGGGGTCTTCCGCTCCAGCACGCCCCGCATGACGGAGACCGGGTGGTCGGCGGTGGCGGGGTCGCCGGGGCCGTTGGAGAAGAACACCCCGTCGGGGGCGACCGCGTAGATGTCGTCGACGGTGGCGGTGGCGGGCAGGACGTGCACCTCGATGCCCCGCTCGGCCATGCGCTGCGGGGTCATGCCCTTGATGCCGAGGTCGATCGCGGCGACGGTGAAGCGCTTGGTGCCGAGGGCGGGGACGACGTACGCCTCGGTGGTGGCGACCTCCTCGCTGAGGTTCGCGCCCTTCATCTGCGGAGCGGCCTGCACCTTGGCGAGCAGGGCGGCCTGGTCGGCGAGGCCGCCGGTGAGCGCGGGGCCGGAGAAGATCCCGACGCGCATCGCCCCGCGCTCGCGCAGATGGCGGGTGAGGGCGCGGGTGTCGATACCGCTGATCCCGACGACGCCCTGGGCGGCGAGCTCCTCGTCCAGGGTGCGGGCGGAGCGCCAGTTGGAGGGGATCCGGGCGGGGTCGCGGACGACGTAACCGGAGACCCAGATCCGCGGGGACTCGGCGTCCTCGTCGTTGACGCCGGTGTTGCCGATGTGCGGGGCGGTCATGACGACGACCTGCCGGTGGTACGACGGGTCGGTCAGGGTCTCCTGGTAGCCGGTCATGCCGGTGGAGAACACGGCCTCGCCGAAGGTCTCCCCCACGGCGCCGTAAGCACGGCCGCGGAAGGTCCGGCCGTCCTCCAGGACGAGTACGGCGGGGGTCCTTGCCCCCCGGGCGGAGGTGGTCATGATGTGCCCTTCTCGGGGGTGACGGCCCGCGCTGGGGCCGCCGAGGGATCCTGCGCCCCCGGGGAGATTGCAGTGGTGTGCGAGGTGGCGACGCCGGTGTCGCCGGAGAGGTCGTTCAGGGCCTCGACCCAGGCCGGGTGCTCGGCGGCGCTGTCGGAGCGGAAGCCGGAGTCGATCAGCCGGTCCCCGTGCTGCCAGGTGACCACCAGCAGGCCGCCCTCGGTGAGGACCTTGCCCGCGATGCCCTTGTCGAGCCGGGCGCCGCGCAGCGCATCCACCGGAACGAAGAAGTCCCGCGCGCCGGGCCTGAGGACCTCCAGGCCCTCGGCGGTGAGGGTCAGCTCGGCGCGGCTGCGCGTCCCCAGGCCGTGGGCGACGATCCGGTCGAGCCACTGCCCTGCGGTGGTGCTGCCGTGGTAGCGGCCCGTCAGGGACAGCCGGGGCTCACCGGTGGTCTCCGGCAGGGAGGGGAGCTCCGGCAGGTCGGACTGGAGCAGCCGGCGCCACTTCCAGCCCTCGCGCATCAGCCAGTAGACGAGAGCGATGAAGAGCAGCAGACCGACGACCCAGCCGATACGGGCCGCCCAGTCCGTCACTTCCTGGGACTTCGGCTCGGCCGCGGCATCCGCGGCCAGGAGGATCAGAGGTGTCACGCCAGCTTCCCGTCCACAACCGTCGACCGGCCCCGCAGGAAGGTGTGCGTGACGCGACCCGGCAGCTCACGGCCCTCGTAGGGGGTGTTGCGGCTCCGGGAGGCGAAGCCCACGGGGTCCACGACACCACGGTAAGCCGGATCGACGAGCGTCAGGTTGGCGGGCTCGCCCACGGCGATGGGACGGCCGTGGCCCTCGAGGCGTCCGATCCCGGCCGGGCGGAAGGACATCCGGTCGGCGACCTGGGCCCAGTCGAGCAGGCCGGTGTCGACCATCGTGTGCTGGACGACGGAGAGCGCGGTCTCCAGACCGACCATGCCCATGGCGGCGGCGCCCCACTCGCAGTCCTTGTCCTCGTGCGGGTGCGGGGCGTGGTCGGTGGCGACGCAGTCGATCGTGCCGTCGGCGAGCGCCTCGCGCAGGGCGAGGACATCGGCCTCGGTGCGCAGGGGCGGGTTCACCTTGTAGACGGGGTCGTAGGACCGTACGAGTTCGTCGGTGAGGAGCAGGTGGTGCGGCGTGACCTCAGCGGTCACGTTCCAGCCCTTGGACTTGGCCCAGCGGACGATCTCGACCGAGCCGGCGGTGGAGAGATGGCAGATGTGCACCCGGGAGCCGACGTGGGCGGCGAGGAGGACATCGCGGGCGATGATCGACTCCTCGGCGACGGCGGGCCAGCCGCCGAGCCCCAGCTCCGCGGAGACGACGCCCTCGTTCATCTGGGCGCCCTCGGTGAGCCGGGGCTCCTGGGCATGCTGGGCCACGACGCCGTCGAAGGCCTTCACATATTCCAGCGCCCGGCGCATGATCACGGCGTCGTCGACGCACTTGCCGTCGTCGGAGAAGACCCGGACGCCGGCGGCGGACTCGTGCATGGCTCCGAGCTCGGCGAGCTGCTTGCCCTCCAGCCCGACGGTGACGGCGCCGATGGGCTGGACGTCGCAGTAGCCGGACTCCTGTCCGAGCCGCCAGACCTGCTCGACGACGCCCGCGGTGTCGGCGACCGGGAAGGTGTTGGCCATGGCGTGGACGGCCGTGAAGCCGCCGACGGCCGCTGCCCGGGTGCCGGTGAGCACCGTCTCGGAGTCCTCGCGGCCGGGCTCGCGCAGATGGGTGTGGAGGTCGACGAGTCCGGGCAGCAGGACCTGGCCCTCGGCCACGACGACGGTCGCGTCCTCGGCGCCCGGGAGGGGGCCGGTGCCGACAGCGGTGATGGTCCCCTCGGTGATCAGAACGTCCTGCGCCTCGCCGCCGAGCACCTTCGCACCGCGGATCAGTGTCTTCTTGGGCTCGCTCGTGGTCACTTGCTCTCCTCAGTGCGGGCATGGGTGGTGACGGCGGGCTCGGCTCCGCCGAGCAGCAGATACAGGACGGCCATCCGGATGCTGACGCCGTTGGCGACCTGCTCGACGGCGGTGCAGCGTACGGAGTCCGCGACCTCGGCGGTGATCTCCATCCCGCGGTTCATCGGGCCGGGGTGCATGACCACGGCGTGCTCGGGCATCCGCGCCATCCGGTCGGCGTGGAGTCCGTACCGCCGGGAGTACTCCCGCTCGGTGGGGAAGAACGCGGCGTTCATCCGCTCGCGCTGCACCCGCAGCATCATCACCGCGTCGGACTTCGGCAGCACCACGTCCAGGTCGTAGGAGACCTCGCAGGGCCACTTCTCGACGCCGATCGGCACCAGGGTGGGAGGCGCGACCAGGGTCACCTCGGCGCCCAGGGTGTGCAGCAGATGCACGTTCGAGCGGGCGACCCGGCTGTGCAGGACATCGCCGACGATCGTGATACGGCGGCCCGCGAGATCGCGGCCGGTGCCGTCACCGGGGCCCTGGTGGTTCGTCGGTCCGCCGTCGGCCGCGCCCGCGAGGTGACGGCGCATGGTGAACGCGTCCAGCAGCGCCTGGGTGGGGTGCTCGTGGGTGCCGTCACCGGCGTTGACCACGGAGCCGTTGATCCAGCCGGAGGTGGCCAGCCGGTGCGGGGCACCCGAGGCGTGGTGGCGGATGACGACGGCGTCGGCGCCCATCGCCTCCAGGGTGAGCGCGGTGTCCTTCAGCGACTCCCCCTTGGAGACCGAGGACCCCTTGGCGGAGAAGTTGATGACGTCGGCGGAGAGGCGCTTGGCGGCGGCCTCGAAGGAGATACGGGTACGGGTCGAGTCCTCGAAGAAGAGGTTCACGACCGTACGGCCGCGCAGGGTCGGCAGCTTCTTGATCGGCCGGTCGGCGACCCGGGCCATCTCCTCGGCGGTGTCCAGGATCAGTACGGCGTCGTCGCGCGAGAGGTCGGCGGTCGAGATGAGGTGACCGGGGGTTCGGGGGCTCCCCCCGGGGAGGTGCAGCATCCGGAGTCTCCGTGGGTGAGGGAGGTGTGCGGGAGTTCGGGCAGGCAGCGGCGCCGGGGCCTCACCGGAAGCCGCCCGGTGTCAGGGCAGGGGACGGCGCGGGAGAGGCGGCGGGTGAGCTACTGCTCGCCGACCGGGGCGGTCCGCTCGGGTTCCGCGGCGCCGGTGTCCGTGGCGGAGCGGGGCGCGGGGGACCGTAGGCCGAGGAGCACGCTGTCGCGGCCGTCCTCCTCGGTGAGTTGGACCTTGACCGTCTCCCGCAGCGAGGTGGGGAGGTTCTTGCCGACGTAGTCGGCGCGGATCGGGAGTTCGCGGTGGCCGCGGTCGACCAGGACCGCGAGCTGGACGCCGCGCGGACGGCCGATGTCGCCGAGCGCGTCGAGCGCGGCGCGGATCGTACGCCCGGAGAAGAGCACGTCGTCGACGAGGACCACCAGGCGGCCGTCGATGCCGTCACCGGGAATCTCGGTGCGGGCGAGGGCGCGGGCCGGACGCAGCCGCAGGTCGTCCCGGTACATGGTGATGTCCAGGGAGCCGACCGGAGCGGGGCGGCCGGTGATCTCCTCCAGCTTGGCGGCGAGCCGGCGGGCGAGGAAGACGCCACGGGTGGGGATGCCGAGGAGCACCACGTCGTCGGCGCCCTTGGCGCGCTCGACGATCTCATGGGCGATACGGGTGAGGGCACGCGCGATGTCGGGCGCCTCGAGCACAGGGCGCGCCGGTTCCGCGGCGGCCGGGCCGGGTGTGTCCATACGAAACGGACCTCCTTCTCCGCCTCACGGGACGGACCTTAAAGGACGTCGGATTTACGCTGCCCACGGTACCAGGGCGGTGGGACGGCCCCCGCGGCGGCCCTCGTGACCTCCCGGCCCGGACGGTGTGGACCATTCGGCTTGACGAAGTGAGATTACGCTGCGTAACCTCACAGTGAGTTACCAGTCTTCGTCCGGGGAGCCATATGTCCAGCGAATACGCCAAACAGCTCGGGGCCAAGCTTCGCGCCATCCGCACCCAGCAGGGGCTCTCCCTCCACGGTGTCGAGGAGAAGTCGCAGGGCCGCTGGAAGGCCGTGGTCGTCGGTTCGTACGAGCGTGGCGACCGCGCGGTGACCGTGCAGCGCCTCGCCGAGCTGGCGGACTTCTACGGGGTTCCGGTGCAGGAGCTGCTGCCGGGCACCACTCCGGGCGGCGCCGCCGAGCCGCCGCCGAAGCTGGTGCTGGACCTGGAGCGGCTGGCCCATGTGCCGGCCGAGAAGGCAGGTCCGCTGCAGCGCTACGCCGCCACGATCCAGAGCCAGCGTGGCGACTACAACGGCAAGGTGCTGTCGATCCGCCAGGACGACCTGCGCACACTCGCCGTCATCTACGACCAGTCGCCCTCGGTGCTGACCGAGCAGCTCATCAGCTGGGGAGTGCTCGACGCCGACGCCCGTCGCGCGGTACAGCACGAGGACGCCTGACCCTCACTCGCCTGGCTGCGACAGAGCCGCAGACCAGAACTGCAGAAACGTGCCGCCGCTGGGGCGGGCCTTCCGGGTCCGCCCCAGCGGCGGTTCGCTGTCCGCCGGGCCGCACACCGGACACCGCGGCAGGCCCTCCGCCGCACTGCCGACGAAAGACGATCGGGCCCGGAGCGGCAGTGCCTTCCGGGCCCGATCGGCTGGGGTATGTCCGGGCGACCTTCGAGGATCAGCCCGCGGCGTCAGATCCCGCGGCGTTCAGATGCGGTACATCGTCACGCGGTGGGGGTGCCCCTGGACGGAGCCTGGCGAAGGCCCGGGGAGGGCCTCCTCGGTCGGTCGGGCACCGCAGGGGCACTACGCCGGCCTCCGGCCGGGCCCCCACCCAACGGCAGCTGGGGGGAGGCCCTGCCGGGGCAGCAGGCGGAGCGAACCTGGGCTGACGCGGCACTGGTCCCGGGGGCCGGGAGCGCTATGCCCTCCGCAGCGACGGCTTGAGCTCCTTGAGACGGCCCAGGAGGCCGTTCACAAAGGCGGGGGATTCGTCGGTGGAGAACTCCTTGGCGAGCTGCACCGCCTCATCGATCACCACCGCGTCGGGGACCTCGTCCTCCCAGATCAGCTCATGCGCACCGAGCCGCAGGATATTGCGGTCCACCACCGGCATCCGGTCGAGCGTCCAGCCGACCGCGTAGGTGGCGATCAGCTCGTCGATCCGGTCCGCGTGCTCCGCGTACCCCTCGACGAGCTGCATCGTGTACTCGTTGACCGGCGGCTGCCGGTCGTCGGTCCGGGCGAGCCGCATCCAGTCCGCGAGCACGGTCCGCACGGGAATTCCGCGCTGGTCGGACTCGAAGAGGATCTGGAAGGCCCGCTTGCGGGCCTTGTTCCGGGCAGCCACGGTTACTTGTTCACCCGGCCGAGGTACTCGCCGGAACGGGTGTCGACCTTGATCTTCTCGCCGGACGTGATGAAGAGCGGCACGCCGATCTCGTAGCCGGTCTCCAGACGGGCCGGCTTGCTGCCGCCGGTGGAGCGGTCGCCCTGCACGCCGGGCTCGGTGTACTCGATCACGAGCTCGACCGAGGCCGGGAGCTCGATGTAGAGCGGGGAGCCCTCGTACATGGCGACGACGGCCTCGAAGCCCTCCAGAAGGTAGTTGGCGGCGTCGCCCACGACCTCCGGAACCACATGGATCTGGTCGTAGGTCTCCGTGTCCATGAACACGAAGTCGGCGCCGTCCTTGTACGAGAACTGCATGCCGCGCTTGTCGACATTGGCCGTCTCGACCTTCACGCCCGCGTTGAACGTCTTGTCGACCACCTTGCCGGAGAGCACATGCTTCAGCTTGGTGCGGACGAAGGCGGGGCCTTTGCCCGGCTTGACGTGCTGGAACTCGACAACGGACCAGAGCTGGCCTCCGTCGAGCTTGAGCACCATGCCGTTCTTGAGGTCGTTCGTGGATGCCACGGTTGCGGAATCTCCTGGACTGAAGCTGGTGGAACCAGAAGGTGCGCGCCAGAACCGTGGGGCTCAGAGCGCGAGCAGCTCCTTGGTCGTGATGGTGAGTAGCTCGGGTCCGCCGTCCGCCTCGGGGCGGACGACGAGCGTGTCGTCGATCCGGACACCGCCCCGGCCCGGGAGGTGGACCCCCGGTCCGACGGTGACCGGCACACAAGCGTCCAGTTTACCCATGGCCCCGGGCGACAGCTGCGGGTCCTCGTCGTTTTCCAGGCCGACACCGTGTCCGGTGAAGGGCGCGAGCTGATCACCGTAGCCTGCCGCGTCCAGGATCTGGCGGGCCGCACGGTCGACATCCCGGTACGCGGCGCCCGGCGCGAGCGCCTCCCGGCCGGCCCGCTGGGCGGCGAACACCAGGTCGTACAGCTCGATCTGCCAGGTGGCGGGCGTGCTGCCGATGACGAACGTACGACCGAGCTCACAGCGGTAGCCGCGGTAGTTGGCCCCCAGGCACACACAGAGGAAGTCGCCTTCCTCGACCCGGCGGTCGGTGGGCAGATGTCCGTGCGCGCCGGAATGCGGCCCTGCGGCCACCGACGTGGGGAACGCGGGGCCGTCTGCTCCGTGGTCGACCAGCCGGCGCTCCAGCTCCAGGGCGAGATGCCGCTCCGTCCGCCCGACCAGAATCGACTCCAGCAGCTCGCCGAGAGCCTGGTCGGCGATCTCCGCTCCGATGCGCAGACAGGCGATCTCCTCGTCGTCCTTGATCAGCCGCTGCTGCTCCACGGCGCAGCCCAGATCGGACAGCCGGAGCCGGGGGGCGGCCGCGCCGAGCGCGCGGTGACGGGCCACGGTGAGGTGGTGTTCCTCCACTGCGAGGGTCTCGGCACCGGCCGCGGCGGCAAGGCCCCCGGCGGCCACAACGGAGTCGTCGCCGGGCGCCGGCAGCACGAGCAGACGCAGGTCCTCGCCGATCCGCCCCTCGGCCGGGTCGCCGGAGGGGGCGGCCGGGCAGAGCAGCACGTCCTCGGCGGGCCCCAGGAGGAGCGTCGCACCGCGCGGCGCCCCGCCCGCCAGATAGCGCACATTGGCGGGGTGCGAGACGAGCACGGCAGCCCTGCCGACCGCACACCGGTCGCGCAGCTGCGAGCGCCTGGCCGCGTGCACCTCGGACATGGTTCGAGCCTACGAGCAGTCGCGGACACCGGCCGCTTCTGAGCACCCGGACGGGCAGCGCCCGTCCCTGCGGCTGTCGTGACAGGGCCCCGGCCGGTCCCGGCGATCTTGTCGGGCGCGCCACGCCTGGGGGAGCTCCAGCCGCCGGAACGGCACCCCCCAGCCTCCGCCGGTGGGGTCCCGCCGCGGTAGCTGAGGGAGACGCACGCCGCGTTGTCGCGCTTGCCCCAGCTCCGCCGGCCTTCGGTACGGGGCACCCGGCGGGGGCGACGATCGCCCGGACAGGGGCCCGCTCAGCAGCTGGGCTGGCCCGCGATGGTGCGGACGAGGACGTCGTCGAGGACGCGGGCCGTCGTGGCGACGTCGAGCTGGGAGTTGTCGATGATGGGCAGCCCCGAGCCGTACCAGCCCGCCATCTTGCCGTGGATCAGTGCCACCTCCTCGTCCGACAGCCTGCGGTTGCCCGTCCGCTGGGCGTTGCGCTCGAGGACGATCTCCAGTCCCGGCAGCAGCACGACCGGGAGGAGGCCCGGGCCGACGTGCCGCTTCCAGCCGCCGAGGCCGACGACCGGGCGGTCCGGGAAGACGGCGTCGTCGAGGATGCAGGAGATTCCGTTGGCGAGGAAGTTCCGGGCGGCGAAGCCGCAGGTGCGGCGGGCGAGCCGGTAC
>NZ_JBQQBW010000162.1:0-12027 GCF_052245415.1 Streptomyces sp. 8N706
GCCCTTCCGTATGCCCACCCCCCTGCCCCTCTGGTGGCCCGTGGCGCTGTTCGCCGTGATCGGGGCTCTCTTCGGCACGACGTACGGCGTGCTGAAGGCTCCCAAGTACACCGCCACCAGCTATGTGGTCGTGGCCCCGGGCAAGTCCTCGGACCCGGTCACCGCCCTCGGGTTCGCTCATGCCTACGGACGTGTCGTCACCAAGGGCGCCGTCCTCAACAACGCCCAGACGGCCGCCGGAATGACGGCGGAAGCCCTCAGGACGAGCGTCCAGGCCGTCACCTCGCCCGACGCTCCCATGATCGAGATCAACGGCAGCGGCCTGCATGCCGACCAGGCGGCCGCCAACGCCAACGAGGTCGCCCGGGCCCTCACCTCGTACGGCAACTCCTCCGCGGCCAAAACCGGCGTACGGCTGGCCGTGCTCTCCAAGGCGCTCATCCCCACGGCCCCCAGCTCCCCGAACGCGAAGATCGCCGGAGGCGTCGGCGCCTGCGCCGGGGGTCTCGTGGGCTGCCTCGCCATGCTGGTCCAGCCCGGCAGCCGCCGCGGCGCCGCCGGTGCGGGCGGCTCCGCGGCCGCCGGAGGGCAGTCTGCCGTCGCCAAGGAGGGCGCCAGATGACGACGGAGACCACCGCGCGGCCGAGGCCGCGGTGGCAGCCGTCCACCGGACTGTCCGTGGCACTGTGCAGTGACCCGGAGCGCTTCGCACGGCTCGCCCCCGAGTGGAACGATCTGCACAGGCGCTGCCGCAGTGCCACCCCGTTCCAGACCCACGCCTGGCTGCACTCCTGGTGGCTGTCCTACGGGATCCCCGGCCGTCTGCGGCTGCTGCTGGTACGCCGCGAGGGGCTGCTGGTGGGGGCGGCCCCGCTGATACTGACGTACCGTCCGATGCCGGCGCTCGCCCCCCTCGGGGGCCCCATCTCGGACTTCCTCGACGTGCTGATCGACGACGCCTGTGCCGCCACCACGGCATCCGCGCTGGTCCACGGGCTGAGCAGGGCGGCGCAGAGCGCCGTCGTCGATCTGCGCGAAGTACGTCCCGGGGCCGCGGCCGACCGGATCTTCGATCTGTGGCCCGGCCCCAAGCGCCGCGTGGACGACTCGGTGTGCCTCGAACTCCCCGGCATCCCGGTCGAGGAGCTGCTGGCGCGGATGCCCACGTCCAGCGCCCGCCGCTCACGCACCAAGCTCCGTAAACTCGACACGCTCGACCTCCAGGACCGCAGCGTGCCCCAGCACGAGGTCCCCGGTGCCGTCGTGACCATGCTGCGGCTGCACGGCCTCCAGTGGCAGGGCCGGGGAGTGACCCCCGAACACGTCAGACCGCGCTTCGCCGCACATCTGCTCCGTGCCGTCCCACCGATGGTCGGAGCCGGGGACGCCCTCGTCACCGAGTACCGCCTCGGCGGCAGGGTGCTGGCCGTGGATGTGACGCTGATGTCGAGGAATCTCTCCGGCGGCTATCTCTACGGGGCGCACCCCGATCTCCGGGCGGCCAAGGCCGACATCAACACCATGCTGCTGCGCCACGACGCCGCCTACGCGGCCAGGACGGGCCGCATGCTCAGCCTGATGCGCGGAAACGAGTTCTACAAGCACCACTGGCGACCCGAGACCGTCACCAACCAGCGTCTGCTCCTGGCCCGTCGCGAACTGGAGCCGGCGCTGCTGCTGTACGCCGCCCAAGTGGTGGGCCGGTCCCGGTTGGCCGAGGAGATCCGGGCCCGGATTCCGGCGCTGCTCGCCTGGCGCAGCAGGGTCAACAACTGGCGTGCGGGCGGGGCGGGGCCGCGATGAGTGCGGCCCCGCCGTGCCGCCCGGTCAGGTGTCCCGCCAGCTGAACCTGATGCACAGCCGGCGCTGGCCGAAGAACGGCTCCAGCAACGGCCCCAGATCCAGCGGCAGACAGTCGGCCTCCGTCCCCGGCTGATGCCGGCGCGGACGGGAGTGCTGCAGAGCCCGGAACACCCGTGAGGCCCGCGGATTCTCGGCGCAGCGCCACACGCCGTGCGGGCAGTAGTCCGTGATGGTGTGGTACTCCGGCGGATTCTCAGAGATCCACTGCAGCATTCTGCGCATGTACCGGGGATTGTCGCCGTAGCGGAAGAGCCCCCATTCCGGATACGACGTCGGCTTGTTGTGCCTCTCGGCGAATTCCACCTGGGCCCGCAGTCCGAAGGGCTGCTCGACCTGCTCGTCGAAACTCTTCCCCGGCGGCTGGTCGTAGGAGTCCATGCCGATGATGTCGACCACGTCGTCGCCCGGATAGCACTCCGTCCAGCCGATCGCGTCCTTCCCGCGGCTCGGAGCGAAATCGAAGCGGAAGCGCTGGCCCGGAACCGAGCGCATGGTGGTGACGATCCCCATCCAGTACGCCTTCCAGGCCTCGGGGTCCGGCGCACAACGGCCGGTGTATGTCGTGCCGTTCATCTCCCAGCCGAGCACGATCACCGTATCCGGCACCCCCAGGGCCACAAGCCGCGAGGCCAGGGTACGGAAGTGCTCGTCGAAGTCCCCCTGTGCTCCCCTCTCCAGGAGAGCGGCCACCTCCGCGTCCGGAATGCCGTGCTCGTTGCGGTCCAACATCGGGACATTGAGCACCAACAGCCGCCCCGGATCTTCACGCCGCCAGTCCGCCCACGCCTGGAGCAGACGGAGGTCCCCCTCGATGTCGGTCCAGTGATTTCCCGGAAGGTAGGTATGGCCCACGCGCAACTCGGTCCCGCCCAGCCAGTGCTCCATCCCGGCGATCCGCTCCACGCCTTCGGGGCCCGAACCGAGGAACGCACCCCAGGGAACTCCCTCACTCGGATCCGGATGCCAGGTGCGCGGTACGCCCTGCGGGGAACCTGGAGTCGCTATGGCCGCGCCGGCGAGGAGCACGATCGCGGTGACCGCCCCGAGGCAGGTGGACGCCAGTCTCCGTGACGGGTGGGACATGGCTACTCCTTCCGGCGTGCAACTCGCACCAGCTGCATACCCCCTGACAGTAAATGGGACGTATTTCGCACAGTCTCATTGAATGGATTCTGATAGTCCGTTCGTGAATTCATCGCCCGCACGGCCCATCGACCCGAAGGGGAGCAGTGCACCACGACTCCGCGGCTCACCCCGCTCCACGACCCGACTTCGACACCGGTGTGCCGGCATTGCTGATCCGCCTTGATGCCAATCCCTTTCACCACGGCACCCTGGGGGCCGTCAGATCCCTTGGCAGAGCGGGAATCGAGGTGCACACGCTCGTCGAATCCCCGGCCAGTCCGGTCAACCGTTCACGCTTTCTGCACCGGGCGCACAGCTGGCCCTCCGGCAGCCCGTCCATCGACCAGTTGTATATGGCGCTCTGTCAGATCGCCGACCACATCGGGCGTCCCGCCGTTCTGATCCCCATGGACGACATCAGCGCCATCGCCGCCGACCGGATCGCCGAACGGCTGACGGGCAGTTACCTGACACCAGATCAGCCCGACGGCCTCCCGGGCAGGGTGGCCGACAAGGCGGAGCTGGCCGAGCTGTGCCGGAGCGCCGGGGTGGCACATCCGTTGACGGTGATTCCCGGCAACGGACGGGAGGCGGCCGGCTTCGCTCAGGACCTGGGCCTGCCCGTGGTGGCCAAGTGGAGCCGGCCGTGGCTGCTGCCCCGGGCCGCCGGGCTGCGTAGCACGACACTCGTCCGCACGCCCGACGAGGCGCGGACGCTCTACGAGCACAGCGGACGGGCCGGCAGCCCTCTGCTGCTCCAGCAGCACATTCCCGGCGGGCGCGGCACGGACTGGTTCTTCCACGGCTGCTTCGGCGCGGAATCGGGCTGTCTGATCGGAGGATCGGGCCGCAAGGAGCTCGCCTGGCCGGTCCGCACCGGGCTGACGGCCGTCGGCACCTGGCTTCCCAATGCCGAAGTGGAGCGTGCGGCGCACGGATTGGCCGAGCGGCTGGGCTACCGCGGCATCCTCGACCTCGACTTCCGGCGCGACACCGCGACGGGCCGGTACCACCTGCTCGACTTCAACCCCCGCCCGGGCGCGCAGTTCCGCCTCTTCACCCACCGGACCGGGCTGGATGTCGTACGCGCCCTGCACCTGTACCTCACCGGCCGGCCGGTCGCCGCCCCGCAACCCGTCCCCGGCCGGGTCTTCGTGGCGGAGAACTACGCGCTCCTGTCCGGGCTCGCCACCGCCACCACGGCGCGTCCTCGCGCCGCCGTCCGCGGGATGCGTCATCCGGGTGCGCGCCACCGGGCCGCGGAGACCGCCTGGTTCGCCGCCGACGACCCCGCGCCGTTCGCGGCCATGGCCGCCGGGTGGCTGGGGCGGGGCGGGCTGAAGGGACTGCGGCGGCTGAGGCCCCGGCCGGCGGCGGTCATGGCTCCCTGACCCCCGGGGCCGGGCGGTGAGACCCGGGCCTCCGAGCCCGCCCGGTTCCCCGCCCCCGGCTTCCGACAACCCCGCCCCCGAGACCCCGCCCCCGAGACCCCGCCCCCGAGACCCCGCCCGAGACCCCGCCCCCGAGACGTCCAGCCCCCGGAATCCCAGACCACCCAGCTCCTGACACCACCCAGCTTCCGAGACCCCACAGCGCACGATCCTCACGACGAGAGAGCGGAAAGCATCCATGTACGACCTGGTAGTCGTCGGCGCGGGCCCCTACGGACTGTCCATCGCGGCACACGCGGCCGCGGCCGGACTGCGGTTGCGCGTACTCGGCCGTCCGATGGCCTCGTGGCGGGACCACATGCCCGCGGGCATGTTCCTCAAGTCGGAGCCCTGGTCCTCGAATCTGTCCGACCCCAGCGGTGATCGCACCCTGTCCGCCTACTGTGCGTCCCGCGGGCTGCCGGCCGAGCACGGCAGCCCGATGTCCATCGGCACCTTCACGGACTACGGCATGTGGTTCGCCGATCAGGCCGTACCGCGCGTCGACGAGCAGACCGTGACCGCCGTACGGCCCCGTGGCGACGGCTTCGTCATCGGCACCGAGGACGGCGAGACGATCCCCGCCCGCAATGTCGCCCTCGCGGTCGGGGTGATGCCGTTGGTCCATGTCCCCGAGCCGCTCGAGGGCCTCCCGGACGGCCTCGCCTCGCACAGCAGTGACCACAGTGACCTGTCGGGGTTCAAGGGCAAGGACGTCACCGTGATCGGAGCGGGGCAGGCCGCACTGGAGACCGCCGCGCTGCTGGCCGAGGAGGGCGCGACCGCCCATGTCGTGGCCCGCGCGGACCGCCTCAACTGGAACACCCCGCCCCAGCCCCTGGACCGCAGCCTCGTCCGCTCCCTCCGCGACCCGCACTGCGGGCTGGGTACGGGCTGGCCGAGCTGGGTCTGGTCCGAGATCCCCTGGGCCGTCCGCCGGCTGCCGGGCTCCACCCGGGCGCGGATCGCGGCCACCGCGCTCGGCCCGGCCGGAGCGTGGTGGCTGCGCGAGCGCTTCGAGAGCGGGGTGCCGGTCATGATGGGCCAGCGGCTGCGGGCGGCGGTCCCCTCGGGCGCGGGCGTACGCCTGGAGTTCACCACCGCCGACGGGGCCCGGACCTCCGTCGAGACGGAGCATGTGATCGCGGCCACCGGCTTCACCCCCGACCTCGCACGGCTGCCCATGCTGGACCCGGCTCTCCGCGCGGGGCTCCGCAGGGTGGCCGGAAGCGGGGGCCCCGAGCTGAACGCCCGGTTCGAGTCCTCCCGCCCCGGCCTCTTCTTCGCCGGTCTGCTGACCGCCCCGTCGTTCGGTCCGTCCATGCGCTTCGTCTACGGGTCGGGGTTCACCGCGAAACGCCTGGTCCGCGGGGTACGTCGGCGCCTGGGAAGCAGGACCGCGCGAGCCTGACCCCGGCTCGCGGGACGGACTCCGGAACTGGGCCCGGCTCGGCTACCGACTCCGGAAAGGGCAGAAAACGAACCGCGGGCCGAGGTGAACCTCGGCCCGCGGCTCCGTCACTCCTCCGGAAGGAGCGTTCTGTGTCCGAGGGGGGACTTGAACCCCCACGCCCGATAAAGGGCACTAGCACCTCAAGCTAGCGCGTCTGCCATTCCGCCACCCGGACAAGGTGTCCGTCGTCCGGCGCGCGGCCGTTCCGACGGAGAAAACCATAGCAAACGCCGGAGGGTGCTCGATCAACCGGACGAGCGGTCGGCACCGTCTCCGGCGGCCCTCCCGTGAAGGGGGTATGACAGCGGCATTTCGGCCTTGGGCTGGGGCGCCGGGCGCGGGAGGATGACCGTGGACCACGCTGCGGGCGGGCCCGCGCCCAGGGGGGCGCCCGTGGCAGCGAACCATGAGGAGGCAGCGTGAGCGAGTCGAGTTCGGCCGCGACGAGCAGCACCGTCACCGGCGAGGACGAGGTCGTCGACCTCTGCCGGGATCTGATCCGGATCGACACGAGCAACTACGGCGACCACTCGGGGCCCGGCGAGCGGGCCGCCGCCGAGTACGTCGCCGAGAAGCTCGCGGAGGTGGGGCTCGAGCCGAAGATCTTCGAGTCGCATCCCGGCCGTGCCTCGACGGTCGCGCGGATCGAGGGAGAAGACCCGTCGCGGCCCGCGCTGCTCATCCACGGCCATACGGATGTCGTCCCGGCCAACGCCGACGACTGGACCCACCACCCCTTCTCCGGCGAGATCGCCGACGGCTGCGTCTGGGGCCGTGGCGCGGTCGACATGAAGGACATGGACGCGATGACCCTCGCCGTCGTACGGGAGCGGCTGCGCAGCGGCCGCAAACCCCCGCGCGACATAGTGCTCGCCTTTCTCGCCGACGAGGAGGCCGGCGGCGTCTACGGTGCGCGCCACCTGGTCAACGAGCACCCGGACCTCTTCGAGGGGGTGACCGAGGCGATCGGGGAGGTCGGCGGCTTCTCCTTCACGGTCAACGAGCACCTGCGGCTCTATCTGGTGGAGACCGCCCAGAAGGGCATGCACTGGATGCGCCTCACGGTGGACGGGACCGCGGGCCACGGCTCGATGACCAACGACGACAACGCCATCACCGAACTGTGCGAGGCGGTCGGGCGCCTCGGCCGCCACCGGTTCCCGGTACGGGTGACCAAGACCGTACGGTCCTTCCTCGACGAGCTGTCCGACGCGCTGGGCACTCCGCTCGACCCGGAGGACATGGAGGCGACGCTCGCCAAGCTCGGGGGCATCTCGAAGATCATCGGGGCCACGCTGCGCAACACGGCGGCCCCGACCATGCTGGGGTCGGGCTACAAGGTCAACGTCATTCCGGGGCAGGCCACCGCCCATGTCGACGGCCGGTTCCTGCCCGGGTTCGAAGAGGAGTTCCTCGCCGATCTCGACCGCATCCTCGGGCCGCGCGTCAGGCGTGAGGACGTGCACGCCGACAAGGCGCTCGAGACCAGCTTCGACGGCGGGCTGGTGGACGCGATGCAGTCCGCGCTCAAGGCGGAGGATCCGATCGCGCATGCCGTGCCGTACATGCTCTCCGGCGGAACGGACGCCAAGTCGTTCGACGATCTCGGCATTCGCTGCTTCGGATTCGCTCCGCTCCAGCTGCCGCCCGAGCTCGATTTCGCGGGAATGTTCCATGGAGTGGACGAGCGGGTTCCCGTGGACGGTCTGAAGTTCGGTGTCCGGGTGCTCGACCGGTTCCTGGACCAGAGCTGACCCGTGCCTTGTGCATGCACGGAGCGCCGAATCCGAAAAACCTCTGATGCGCGATTCGGACGCGCTTGGTCAGAAAGAGTGAACGGACGGACGGCCCCGTAGCCCGGTTCCCCCCTTCTCGTTACAGGCAATGCGGTCTCACTGAGGCCGCATTGCCAACTAGGAGGACGAATGATCCAGAAGGTTGCCGCGGTCGCGGCTGCCACTGGCGGTCTGGACCCGTCTTCGGCAACACCTGCATCCATCAGCGAGGTTGTGCCGCAACCCATGAGGGTGTGATCCCGGTGGGCGCCGAGTGTGCGCGATGCACTCCACGGCGCGGGGATGTGGCGAGCGGGAATTCGCCCGCAAGCCTTCCGAAGGCAATAGGTAAAGGCAGTAGGGGAGCGAACTCATGCGACAGGTCGCGAGAAAGAGCCTGATCACGGTTGCGGCTGCGAGTGGTGTACTCGCCGTGACCGGTGGCTACGCGCACGCGGACGCAAACGCCGAGGGAAGTGCGCGAAACTCTCCGGGCGTCGCGTCCGGCAATACGATCCAGGCGCCGGTCCATATTCCGATCAACGTCTGCGGTAACACCATCACCGCCGTCGGCCTGCTCAACCCGGCCGTGGGGAACAGGTGCACCAACGGCTCGGACGGCGGGAGCGGCTCGAACGGGAGTGGCGGGGTCCGTGGCGACGCCATCGGCTCGCCCGGCCTGGGGTCGGGCAACGCCGTTCAGACGCCCGTGCACACGCCGGTGAACGCCTGCGGCATCACGGGATCCGGTGGCGGGTTCCTGAACCCCGCCCTGGGCAGCAAGTGCGTCAACGGCTCGCAGGGCAGCCCGGAGCAGCCCGAGGAACCGGAGGAGCCCGGCGAGCCGGGCGAACCGGGCGAGCCGGAGAACCCTGGCAACCCTGAGAACCCGGACAACCCCGGTAACCCTGACACTCCGGACAACCCCGGTAACGGTGGGTCCTCGGAGGAGCCGGGCGAGGTGGAGGGCTCATCGGGCCGCCGCAACACGCCGCCCGCGGCGCAGCCCCAGGTCGAGGGACAGCTGGCGCAGACCGGCGCCGAGACGCTGGGGGTCGTTCTGCCCGCGGCCGCCGCGATGCTGCTCGGCGGTACGGTGCTCTACCGCCGCGCGAAGGTGGCGTCGCGGCCGTAGAGCCGCACGCGACGCAAGAACGCACGACGGAGCGGGGCCCCGCGGCTGCGGGGCCCGCTCCTTTTGGCGTTCCGGGTCACCAGGTGGCACGCAGTTGGCGAATGATCCGACGGCGCAGCCGCACCCTGCGGCTGCCGTCGGGGTTCAGGCGCAGACGGTCCAACTCCCAGTGCCCGTACTCGGCATGTTCGGTCAGCAGACGGGTCGTGGCCTTGCGGGACACCCCCCGCGGCACGTACACGTCACGAAATTCGTATTCCGGCATCGAATCTATTGTGCGGGCAGTGCCCCTCTACGGATAGCGTCTGCACTATGTCTGATGCTGCGCAGCCATCCGCTACCGAGGTACGCGCCGCCGCCGAGGCGGTCAAGGCCGCCCTGGACCGCCACCTCCACGCGGTCGAGGGACGGTCGGGGGAAGACGATCCGGCCGTCTACGCCGCTTTCAATGAGCTGGCCGCGGCGGCGGAGGAGTACGACGAGCTGCTGTACGACGCCTACGACGAGGTCACTCCCTTCGAGATCCCGGGCGACGGCACGCTGCCGGTCTACACCGGGCCCGAGGAGCCGAGCGCGATCAGTGTGCTGATCCGGCGGGACTATACGGTCGTCGAACCACCCCGGCTGCTCTCCCAGGCGCGGCGGGTCGCCGAGCTCGACCCGGACGTCGACGCCGACGAGGCCGCGGGGCAGAACGGCACCGCGAGCCAGGCGGGCAGCAGCGTCCATGCCGCACTGGGCGTGGTGTTCGGAGAGTTCGAGCCGGACGAGATCGCCTCCCGGCACAAGGAGTTCGGACTGGAGGAAGGCGACTCCACGCTCTGGGTCTCGGCCGCCGATGAGGTGTCGGAACCGGGGGAGTGGCTGAACGCGCCGTTCGACGAGGCCGACCCCGAGCGGGTGGTCTGCCGCTTCGACGTCAGTGCCGTCTTCGACGAAGAGCTGGACGAGGACGACGAGGAGGAACTGGAGACGCTCGACTCCGATCGATGAAGCGTCTCCACCCGTCACTGAGGCCTCACCGCCGGCCGACGGCGAGGTCTCAGTGACGGGCAGCCAGGGCATCACCGCCGGGGTGGGTGAGGCCTCACCGTCGGCCGAGCACTCACCGGCCGGGCGGGCAAGGTCTCACACCGGCCGGGCGGGCCTCACCCGGCCGGTGGGGTGAAGGTCTGCAGCAGCGTCCGCAGCCGGGTCGTACGCTCCTTCACCGGCACCTCGGCCACCGCGCGCGGCAGCGCCTGGTCGGCGCCGTGCACCACCGAGAGATGGCTCTCGGCACGGCTGAAGGCGGTATAGACCCAGGACCGGGTCAGCGCCTGGGTGGCATCGCCCGGCAGCACGACGACGGCGGCGGGCCATCGTGCCCCGGCGGCCTGGTGTGCGGTGACCGCCCAGCCGTGGCGTACGGCGTCGCCCACGCGTCCGGGCGGGACGACGACGGCCGAGCCCGCACAGTCCAGGTGCAGCCCGTCGGCGTCCGCCGACACGACCGTGCCGGGCAGGATCCGCCCCGGGGCCGGGACGTAGGCGACCCGGTCGCCCGGATCGAAGCCTCCGAAGCGCCCGGGGCCGGGGTTCAGCCGTTCCTTCAGCGCCTGGTTCAGCGCCCGGGTCCCCGCCGCTCCGCCGTGACCAAGGGTGATGACCTGGGTACGCTCCGCCGGGATGCCGATGGCCCGCGGGACCGAGTCGGCGACCAGCTGCACGGTGCGGTGCACCGCTTCCCCTGCGTCGCGCACCGGGACGATCACGACCTCCTTGCCGGGTGCCTCGACCTGGTTCAGCTCGCCGATTCCGATACCCGAGACGAGTTCACCGATGGGTCCCGGGTCGGGGGTGCGGGAGGCCACCTGGGGGCAGATACGCGCGGTCAGGACATCGGCGAACACCCTGCCGGGGCCGGCCGACCACAGCACGCCCGGGTCGCCGCTCAGGACCAGCCGGGTCCCGTCCGGAAGGGACTCGACCAGCATGGCGGCCGTCTCCACATCCAACTGCGGGGCGTCCAGCACCACGAGCACATCGAGCGCGAGCGCGCCCTCGGGGTCCCGGCCGGGCCCCTCGGCGCCCGAGAGCAGACCGGCGACGGTGACCGCCGCGCCGGTGCCACCGCTCGTACCGCCGCCGTGCACGTCCTCTCCCGGAGCCTGGGGCCGGTCCCCGGTCCCGGCCAGGGACGCGTCGATCACGTCGGCCAGCCGCCGGCGGCCGTCCTCGCTGTGCGCGGCGGCGTAGGCCCGCAGTCCGAGGGCCCGGGCGGCGGCGACGACGGCCGCGGACTCGGCGCGGGCCGCCTCACCGCCGGTATGGGCCACCAGACCGCTTGATGCCACGGCATGGATCAGCTCGGCGGCGGACGGGGATGCCGCCGTCTCCGCTGCTGCCTGCCAGCCTGCGGTGGAGGTCCCGGCGGCGGCTTCGGTGCGTGCTGCGTCGGTGCCTTCGCCGGCCGGGGCGCCGGGCCCGGAAGCGGAAGCCGAGAAGGTGTTGACCAGCCGGGCGAGGCCGTCGGCGAGGCTCTCCTCGGCGAGTGCGTACCGGTCGAGGCCCAGCAGGATCCGGACGGGCCGCTCCTCGTCCTCCTCGGCGGACTCCGTCCGCGACGTACCGGGGGAGTCCAGGGCGTCCTGGAACACCAGCACTCCGCCTTCCGCGATGGCGGACTGCAGCGCGTCCTCGGGGTCCGGCACCGAGCGCTGGGCGAGCGCGGCGCTGAGGGTCCCGGGCTCCAGGGCCGTGTGCCCTTCGAGCGCGGCCCGCTCCAGCAGCCAGTGGATGAGCGCCTGGGCCCGCCGCTCGTCGTCGGGTCCGCAGGCCTCGCCGAGAAGGGCACGGGCGAAGCCGTCGGCCTGTTCGGGTCGCACGCCGGGTACGGCGAGCAGCTGCCAGGGATCCTCGCGCAGTGTCTAGGCAGCGCGGTCGCCGAGCGCCTCGAGGACGTCGTCGGCCAGGGCCTCGGGCGCGCCCCCGGCCGTCAGCACCTCACGCACGGTGGAGGCCCGCGCCGACCGCTCCGCGGAGGGCGGCCCGGTGCGTACGGGGGCGGGACCAGCGGGGGCTCCACCACCTCCCGGTGCGGGCGCCCGGCCGGGAGCCGGGGCGGATGCGGGACGGCTCGGCGCCGGGCGCGGCGGCGCGGCCGGACGGCTGCGCTCGGAGAAGAAGGAGGCCGCGGACCTCTCGCCGCTCTCCACGGCACGCACTGCCGCGGCGAGCTCCTGGGCCGCCGCGGACCGCCCGCCT
>NZ_JBQQBW010000163.1:0-11880 GCF_052245415.1 Streptomyces sp. 8N706
CCTTCCTGGGCCGGTTGGGCTGCGCTCCCGGCCCCCGGGAAGGCTGCGGCTGGACCGGCTGGCGGACGATACGCCGCCGACGGCAGCTGCACCGACGGGAGTTGGACGACCCGTCGGACACCGGTCAGCCGGACGGGTCCCCGCTGCATCTGCCCCAGCATGTGCTGACCCGGCGGCTGCGGGCGGCCCTGGCCGGGGAGAGCCTCGCGCAATTCGCCACCGGCAGCCGGCTCGACGCGCTGGAACAGGACGAGCACGGGGTCACGGCCCACACGCGGGCCGTGGGCGTCCCGGCGGAGGCCGGGGGCGGTACCTGGTGGCGAGGCAGCTATCTGGTCGGCTGCGACGGCCCCCGCTCCACCGTCCGTAAGTTGCTGGAAGTGCGCTTCCCGGGGCGTACGGCCGTCGAACGTCACGCCGTGGCGGCGCTGCGCGCCCAACTGCCCTGGTCCGGCGAGGCCGTGCTGCACCGCTCCCCGCCGCGCGGCGGGGAAGTGATGGCCAGGCCGCTGCCGGACGGGGTCTGGCGGATCGACTGGCTGCTGCCACCGCGCGGCGACCTCGTCACACCCGATGCCCTCATCGCACGGATCCGCGACACCCTGGAGCTGTGGTGCGGCGGCACCCCGCCGTACGAGCTGCTGGACACCGGTGTGCACACCGTTCACCACCGGCTCGCCCGGCGCTGGCGCGTGGGCCGGGCCTTCCTGGCCGGGGACGCCGCTCATCTGCTGGGCGCCCTCGGTACCCAGGAGCTGGACGAAGGTCTGCGGGACGCCGGAAATCTCGCCTGGAAGCTCGCCCTCGCCTGGCACCACCGCGCCTCCGAGGCACTGCTCGACAGCTACCAGGCGGAGCGGCGCACGGCGGTGGGAGCTCGGCTGCGCGCGGCCGACCAGGCACTGCCGCTGCTGCGCGCCGACGGCCGGTGGCCCGCCGTACGCCGCTCCCTGCTGCCGGGTCCGGGCGGCGGGCACGACGCGCTCCTCGCGGACGGCCACCTGGGGAGCGGGCCACTGGGCGCGCTCCCGGTGTACGCACGCTCCCCGCTCACTCCGGCCACGCCGGCAGGGGCGGCCCAGGTGGCCACGGCCCCCGGCGAGTTCGTGGCCGATGTGCCGGTCACCGCACCGGACGGCTCGGCGTCCCGGCTGAGGGACCGGCTGGGGCGTGACCTGCTCGTGGTGCTGGTCGCGCCGGGCACGGGCGTATGGGAGCGCCGGCACTGGGTGGGGGCCGGTCTGATGCCGAGGCTCGCGGCCGCTGCCGGCGCGCTGCCGGTACGGGCCGAAGTCCTGGTCACCGAGGGCTACCCCGGGGCCGCGGCGCATACCGTGCTGCTCGTACGGCCGGACGGCCACCTGGTGGCGGCGATGTCCGGGGTCCGTCCGGCCGAACTGTACGCGTGCGCCGACGCGGTGCGGGGCGGCTCGGCGGTCCCGCCGCGGACCACGGCCGACAGCCCGGCGCCGTCCGCGGGACAAGCCTCGGCACGTCGCTGACGCGCACGCACAGCCGGGGGGCTGCCCCACACGGCTGATGCGCGCCCCGCAGCGGGGGAGGTGCCCCACACGGCTGATGCGCGTCCCGTAACAGGGAAGGCCGCCCCACGCGGCCCACGCGCACACCGCAACGAGCGAGGCTGGCCACGCGGCCATCGCGCACACCGCAACGGGGAAACTGCCCCACGCCACTGACGCGCACGCCGCAGTTCCGCAGGACAGCACCGCGGACGTCGCTGACATGGGGCGCAGCGCGGGAAGGCTTCGTTTCGAGTACCGGGTGCCACCACGGGATGCGCGGCAGGTTTCAGCACAGTGCCGACGCGCGGCGTAGCGCGGGACAAGAAACCGCACGTCGCCGACGCGGGTCGCGGGTCGCCGGTCCCCGGTCGCCGGTCGCCGGTCGCCGGTCGCCGGTCGCCGGTCGCCGGTCGCCGGTCGCCGGTCGCCGGTCGCGGACAGCATGCGCCCGCTGCGCCCCCACGGCGCAGTCCCGCGGCGAGAGCGGGCACATGCGCCCGACCCGCGCGGACCGGCGCGCGGAAGACCTGCGCACGCCGGTGACCGGTGCGGGTCGGACCAGGCACCGGGCGTCCACCACCGTTCGTCTGTCTGCCGCCGTCCGTAATTGACCCTTCGCGGAGGTGCATGGTTCACTCCGTACCGTGACTGACACCCGGCTGTGCTTCTGGCGGAGGGTCCATCTGGACCTGGTCCGCTACGCAGGCTGCGTGTGTCGTCCGTCCTTCTGATCCGTTTCTCGCTCCGCGCGGTCGCTCCGCGCTTCCTTCGCGATCACCCAGGACGGACCTGTGTCTCCCACCGCCTCCAGCGACCTTTCCGCCACCCCATCCGCCGTCGGGGCCGTCGGCGCCCCCGAACAACCGGCCCCGGCGGGCCCCACGGCCGCCGAGCTGCTCGACTTCGTCCGCCGTACCGCCGCCGACGCCGAACTGACCGCCTCACTCCCCCTCGATCCCGAGGGGCGCACCTGGATGCGCCTCGAGGGCCCGGGCGGGAGCGAGGCATGGCTGATCGGCTGGCCGCCGGGCACCGGTACCGGCTGGCACGACCACGGCGGTTCCCGCGGCGCCTTCGCCACCGCCGGGGGGCTCCTGACCGAGCAGTCCCTCGCCGCGCAGCTACCGACGGAGGGCTGGCGGACCCTCGAACTGGCCGACGGCATCGACCGCGAGCGCCGTCTCCCCGCGGGTGCGGGCCGGGCCTTCGGCCCGCACCATGTGCACCAGGTGCTGAATCTCGACGCCGAAGACCACGCCGTCTCGGTGCACGCGTACTATCCGCCGCTGCCACTGATGCGGCGCTACAGCCGCACCGGGCCGCTCTTGCGGCTGGAACAGGTCGAACAGCCGGAGGAGTGGACGTGAGCGGAACACAAGCCCGGAGCATCGACACCCTGCTGGCCCAGGCCCGTACGGAGCTGGACCGGCTGAGCCCGGAGCAGGCCGCCGAGGCCGCGGCGACGGGCACGCTGCTGGTGGACATCCGCTACGCCGCGCTGCGTGAGCGCGACGGCATCATTCCCGGCGCGCTGATCGTCGAACGCAACGAGCTGGAGTGGCGGCTGGACCCCTGGGGCAGCCACCGCGCGGCCGAGGCGACGAGCCACGATCTTCAGGTGGTCGTGGTCTGCAACGAGGGGTACGCGTCCAGCCTCGCGGCGGTCTCGCTACGGCAGTTGGGCCTGCATCGCGCCACGGACCTGGACGGAGGATTCCAGGCGTGGCGGGCGGCCGGGTTGCCCGTCGAGCCCGCACCGGTCACGCGGCCGGCCTCGCAGCCCGCCGATCGCTGACAGCGGGCCGGGGCTGCGGCCCTCGGAAGGGTCGCGTCGAGCAGAGAAGCCGCGCCAAGGAGGAAGGGGTCATCGGCCCCGCCGAGCCGCCTCTCAGGCTTCCGGGAGGTGGTGCTCCAGCAGTTCGGGATCCTCGCCCTCCTCCTCCAGCGCGCGCCGGACCACCCGGAGGGCCAGGCCCTCCGGGTAGCCCTTGCGGGCCAGCATTCCCGCGAGCCGGCGGATCCGCTTCTCCCGGTCGAGGCCACGGGTCGTCCGCAGCTTGCGCTCGACGAGCTCGCGGGCCGTCTCCTCCTCCTGCTCCGGATGGAGCTGTCCGACGGCTCCGTCGATCAGCGCGGAGTCGACGCCCTTGGTCCGCAGTTCGCGGGCGAGCGCCCGGCGGGCCAGGCCCCGCCCGTGGTGGCGGGACTCCACCCAGGCCTCCGCGAACGCGGCGTCGTCGATCAGCCCGACGTCCTCGAACCGCGACAGCACCTCGTCCGCCACATCGTCCGGGATGCCGCGCTTGCGCAGCGCGTCCCCGAGCTGCTGACGCGTCCGCGGGGCCCCGGTGAGCAGGCGCAGGCAGATGGCCCGCGCCTGCTCAGCCGGGTCGCGCGGCGCTCCCCGCCCGGCCCTCGACGAGTCGGGGACACCGCTGTCCGTACCTACCTCGCTGTCGCCACCGGCTTCCCCCCAGTCGGTTCGCCGCGTCATGGACTAGCTCTTGGCCGCGGCGGCCTTGGTGGCCCGGGCGGCCTTGGCAGCAGGGGCAGGAACCGCCTTGGCGGCCGTGGCCGGTTCGGCCGTCGCACCCGCGGCGTCCGCGCCGGGCTCCTCGGACGGCGTCTGCGGCTTCACACCGATGCCCAGCTTCTCCTTGATCCTCTTCTCGATCTCGTTCCCGAGGTCGGGGTTGTCCTTGAGGAACTTACGGGCATTCTCCTTGCCCTGGCCGAGCTGGTCGCCCTCGTACGTGTACCAGGCGCCGGACTTGCGGATGAAGCCGTGCTCGACGCCCATGTCGATCAGACCCCCCTCACGGCTGATGCCCTCGCCGTAGAGGATGTCGAACTCCGCCTGTTTGAAGGGCGGCGCGACCTTGTTCTTGACGACCTTGCAGCGGGTGCGGTTGCCGACCGCGTCGGTGCCGTCCTTCAGCGTCTCGATCCGCCGGATGTCGATACGCACCGAGGCGTAGAACTTCAGCGCCCGGCCACCGGTCGTCGTCTCCGGGGAGCCGAACATCACGCCGATCTTCTCGCGCAGCTGGTTGATGAAGATCGCGGTCGTCCTGGACTGGTTCAGCGCGCTGGTGATCTTGCGCAGCGCCTGGCTCATCAGCCGGGCCTGGAGGCCGACATGTGAGTCGCCCATCTCACCCTCGATCTCGGCGCGCGGCACCAGGGCCGCCACGGAGTCGATGACGATGAGATCGAGGGCACCGGAGCGGACCAGCATGTCCACGATCTCGAGTGCCTGCTCACCGGTGTCCGGCTGGGAGAGGATGAGATTGTCCGTGTCGACACCGAGAGCCTTGGCGTACTCGGGGTCGAGGGCGTGCTCCGCGTCGACGAACGCGACCGTGCCGCCCGCCTTCTGGGCGTTGGCCACCGCGTGGAGCGTGAGAGTCGTCTTACCGGAGGACTCCGGCCCGTACACCTCCACCACGCGGCCGCGTGGCAGGCCGCCGACGCCGAGGGCGACGTCCAGAGCGGTCGACCCGGTGGGAATGACCTCGATGGGGTCGTTCGGCCGGTCACCGAGGCGCATGACGGCGCCATTGCCGAATTGCCGTTCAATCTGCGCGAGCGCGGCGTCGAGAGCCTTCTCGCGGTCGGTTCCTGCCATGGGTTCCACCCGGTTTGCTTGAGTCGATCGCTTCACGTCCACGACGCTAACGCCTGCCACTGACAATGCGCCCGGGCGTCGTCCGGCCTGTGGAAAACCGGGGCCGGACACCCATATGAATGGATGTTCGATTTCAGTGTCAAGCGGCCCCATGCCCCGCGCGTCGCGGTCCCCTTCAGCGGCCGCGGCGCAGGACCCGCCATATCCGGGCAAGGGCGGAGGCGCCCCGGTACCGGCTCCGGCGGCCGTGCACCCGCGGGTCGTCGGTGACGTCGTACCGCTTCACATACGCCCCGAGGAAGGCCTGCAGCGTAGCCGTCGCCGGGATGGCGATCAGCGCACCGACGGCGCCCAGGAGCGCGGTTCCCCCGACCACCGACCCGAAGGCGACAGCCGGGTGGATGTCCACGGTCCTGGCGGTGATGCGCGGCTGCAGCAGATAGTTCTCGAACTGCTGGTAGACCACGACAAAGCCAAACACCGACAGCGCGTACCACGGGTTGACGGTGAAGGCGATCAGCACCGGCAGGGCACCGGCCAGGTAGGTTCCGATGGTCGGGATGAACTGGGAGACCACACCGACCCACAGCCCCAGCGCCGGAGCGTACGGCACCTCCAGGACCTCCAGCAGGGCGTAGTGCGCGCCTCCGGAGATCAGCGCCATCAGACCGCGCGAGTAGAGGTAGCCGCCGGTCTTGAGTACCGCGATCTCCCAGGCCCGCAGCACCTCCGCCTGCTTGGCGGGCGGCAGGACCGAGCACAGCGCCCTGCGCAGCCGCGGCCCGTCGGCCGCGAAGTAGAAGGAGAACAGCAGCACGGTCAGGGCCTGGAACAGCCCCCCGAGGACGGTCGCCGACACGTCCAGCACCCCGGAGGCGCTGTTCTGCACATATCTCTTCAACCAGTCGGACTTGAGCAGGCTGGCCTGGATGTCCACGCGCGACAGGCTCGTGTGGAAGGTGTCGTTGATCCAGCGGATCACCGAGTCCAGATACCTCGGGAAGTTCTCCACCAGATCGACGATCTGCCCCGCCAGCATCGAGCCGAGCAGGACGAAGAACCCGGCGAAGAAGACCACGACCCCGAGGAACACCAGCGCGGTGGCGAGCCCGCGCCGCATCCCGCGCGCCGCCATCCGGTCCACTGCGGGCTCGACCGCGAGGGCCAGGAAGAACGCGATGAGGATGTTGACCAGGAGCCCGATCAGCTGGTGGAAGGCCCAGCTGGCGAGCTGGTAGGTGGCGAAGAGGGCGAGCGCCAGCACCATGGCCCGGGGCAGCCAGCGCGGCATGCGGTCGGCCCGTGCGGGCTGCGGAGCGGGGCGGGCGTCGTCCTCGGGGGGTTCATCTGGTGGCACCCGGTCAGTCTGTCCTACTGGACGGCTGCCGACTCCGCCACCCCGAAACCTCGCACCGGCTCTCGCTCACACCGGAGGCGAGAACGCCGGATCAACGCTTCTCCGGAGGGACGTCCATGGCCGCGCACACCCCGCGCCACACGTCCTTGGCGTCCCACCCCGCGGCCAGCGCCCCGTGCACGGTCCGGCCGCCGAGCTCGGACATCACATGATCGCGGGCGAAGGAATCGGCGTACGCCTCGCCGAAGAAATCCGCCATCCGCTGCCAGAAGACCGTCAACCGCATGCGCCCAGTATCCCGCCCTGGAGTGGCAGCAGTGGGCTTGCCCGGACCGGCGGGGCACTCCGCGGCCTACGGTCGGTGCATGGCCCGATCCGGAGCAACCCCTCTCGCCCGCGCCGAGCAGTTCATCTGGCTCACCGCCCGCGTGCTCGAGCAGCGCAGATTCGCGTACCACTTCCTGTACGGCACCTCCGGGGAGGAGGCCCGGTCCCGCGCGGCGGACGCCGTCGAGGCCGCGCTGACCGCCTATCGCAACACCGACGAGGGATACGGCCACGCCCTGGAGCCCGATCTGCGCGGACCGGTCAGCCAGCCCCTGCACACCGCCCACGCCCTGCGCGTGCTGGACGGCATCGGCCGCTGCGGTGGCCGCCGGGTCGAACGGCTGTGCCGCTACCTGAGCGAGGTCTCCACCCAGGACGGGGCGCTGCCCGCGCTCCACCCCTCACAGCGCGGCTACCCGGCAGCGCCCTGGATCCCGGTCGTCGACGACCCGCCGAGCGATCTGCTCGCGACCGGCCCAGTGGTGGGGCTGCTGCACCGCAACGACGTGTGGCACGCCTGGCTCTTCCGGGCCACCGACTTCTGCTGGTCGGCGGTGGAGTCCCTGCGCGAAACCCACCCCTACGAGGCGGAGGCGGCGGTCGCCTTCCTCGACGGCGCTCCCGACAGGGCGCGCGCGGAGGCGGCGGCCGAGAGGCTCGGCCGGCTCGTACGGGAGCAGGAACTGGTGGTGCTGGAGCCGGGCCGCGCCGCGGAGTATCCGCTGCCGGAGGGCTACGGGCCGGACGAGTACCACTTCGCGTACGACTACGCGCGGACACCGGATTCCCTGGCGCGCCGCTGGTTCACCGAGGCCGAGATGGAGCGGTCCCTGGACTTCCTCGCGGAAGGGCAGCAACAGGACGGCGGCTGGCCCATCCGCTGGCGCGCCTGGGCACCGGGGACCGCCCTCGAAGGACGGCCGATGGTGACCATCGAGTCGCTGCTGACCCTCCGCGCCTTCGGCCGCCCCCTCTGAGATCCGGCCGCCCGGGATCCACCCGGCTGCCGACGCGCATGTGCCAGGGCGTGTCCGACGGCCCCTTCGTCGGCCCGCGACGCCCGGGGTCCCCCGCACCGGGCGGCGCTCACCGACCCACTCAGAGCCGTCGGACATCCCCTAACCGGCGAACGCCCGTACGCCCGCGGTGACGAGTACGGCCACGGCGACAACGGCCAGGAAGGGGGCGCGCAGGAGCAGTGCGAGCGCCGCCGCCGCGAGCCCCGCCGCGCGCGCGTTCAGCTCCAGTGCCCGGCGGGGTGCCCACCCCTCCGTCCCGGCCGGTCCCGCCGCGCCCCCGGTGTCCCCGCACGGCGAGGACGAGGGGCGCGGCGAGGGCCGCGGCCAGCACCGGCACACCGGCGGGCAGCAGTGGGTGGCACACGAGCGCGACCACGACCGCGAGCCCCGCGACCGTACGCTCCGCCGTCGTGCGGAGCATGGGCCCCAGCAGCGCGAGAAAGACCGCAGGGCCCGCCGCGTCCACCCCCAGGCCGCGGGGTCACCGAGCGCCGAGGCACCCAGCGCACCGAGCAGCGTGGTCAGATTCCACAGCACGTACAGGGTCAGTCCGGTGACCGTGAACCCGATCCGGGCGCTGCGCCGGTCGGGCTGGGCCAGCGCCACCACGGACGTCTCGTCGATGACCCCCTGCGCGGCGAGCGGGCGTACGGCACGCGGGAGCCCGAGCACCTGGGACAGCCGCAAGCCGTAGAAAGCGTTGCGTACGCCCAGCAGGAACGCGCCCGCGACGGCGGTGAGCGGATTGACACCCGCCGCGAGAGCGCCCACCAGGGCGAACTGAGAAGCGCCGGTGAACACGAGCGCGCCAGTGGCGCGCGCTCTCCTGTCCGCCCATGCCGCCATTGTGCCTGCGCCGGAGCGGCTCCGACCTGCGGGCCCACCGCGTTTGTCAGTGCCGGGGTGCACGATGGAGTGCATGTCGGACCCGTCCTCGGCCCTTCACGGCTTCTCCCCCGCGACCCGCGCCTGGTTCACGGGGGCCTTCAGCGCGCCCACACCCGCGCAGGCGGGTGCCTGGCAGGCGATCGACGAGGGTTCGGACGTGCTGGTCGTGGCCCCGACCGGCTCGGGCAAGACGCTCGCCGCGTTCCTCGCCGCCCTGGACCAGCTGGCGAGCACGCCCCCGCCCGCAGAGCCGAAGAAGCGCTGCCGGGTGCTGTACGTGTCACCGCTGAAGGCCCTCGCGGTCGATGTGGAGCGCAACCTCCGCAGCCCGCTGACGGGGATCCGGCACGAGGCGGTGCGGCTCGGGCTGGCGGAGCCGGAGGTGCGGGTCGGCATCCGCTCCGGCGACACCCCGCCCGCCGAGCGCCGGTCCATCGCCACCCGCCCGCCCGACATCCTCATCACCACGCCCGAATCGCTGTTCCTGATGCTCACCTCGTCGGCGCGGGAAGCGCTGGCCGGGGTGGACACGGTGATCCTCGACGAGGTGCACGCCGTGGCGGGTACCAAGCGCGGCGCGCATCTGGCCCTCTCGCTGGAGCGGTTGGACGAGCTGCTGGACCGCCCGGCCCGCCGGATCGGGCTGTCCGCGACCGTGCGGCCGGTGGACGAGGTCGCCCGGTTCCTGTCGCCGCAGCGCCGGGCGAAGATCGTCCAGCCGCCGTCGGGCAAGGAGTTCGACCTGTCGGTGGTGGTGCCGGTGGAGGATCTGGGCGAGCTGGGGGGATCCCCCGCCACGGACACCGAGGGCGGCGGACAGGGCGAGAAACCGTCGATCTGGCCTCATGTGGAGGAGCGGATCGCGGATCTCGTGGAGGCCCACCGCTCCACCATCGTCTTCGCGAACTCCCGCCGCCTCGCCGAGCGGCTGTGCAACCGGCTCAACGAAATCGCGTACGAGCGCGCCACCGGCGAGCCCGTGCCGGAGGACCACTCCCCCGCCGAACTCATGGGCGGATCCGGCGCCGCTCAGGGCGCGCCGGCCGTCATGGCCCGGGCACACCACGGATCGGTCTCCAAGGAGCAGCGGGCGCAGGTCGAGGAGGACCTCAAGGCGGGACGGCTGCCCGCCGTGGTCGCCACCTCCAGCCTGGAGCTGGGCATCGACATGGGGGCGGTGGACCTGGTCGTCCAGGTGGAGTCGCCGCCCTCCGTCGCCTCCGGGCTCCAGCGCGTGGGGCGCGCCGGTCATCAGGTGGGCGCGGTGTCCACCGGTGTCGTCTTCCCCAAGTACCGCGGCGATCTGGTGCAGGCGGCCGTGGTCACCGAGCGGATGCGTACGGGCGCCATCGAGGCGCTGCGTGTCCCGGCCAACCCCCTGGACGTCCTGGCTCAGCAGATCGTCGCGATGGCGGCGATGGACAGCTGGGACGTGGACGAGCTGCTGGCGGTGGTCCGGCGGGCCGCGCCGTTCGCCTCCCTGCCGGAGTCCGCGTACACCGCGGTGCTGGACATGCTCGCGGGCCGCTATCCCTCGGACGCCTTCGCCGAGCTCCGCCCCCGCCTCGTATGGGACCGCGTCGCCGGTACGGTCACCGGCCGGCCGGGCGCGCAGCGGCTCGCGGTGACCTCGGGTGGCACCATCCCCGACCGCGGGCTGTTCGGCGTCTTCCTCGCCGGGGCCGACCCCAAGAAGGGCGGCGGCCGGGTCGGCGAGCTCGACGAGGAGATGGTCTACGAGTCGCGGGTCGGCGATGTCTTCACCCTGGGCACCACCACCTGGCGGATCGAGGACATCACCCGTGACCGGGTGCTGGTCTCGCCCGCGCCCGGGGTGCCGGGGCGGCTGCCGTTCTGGAAGGGCGACCAGCTGGGCCGTCCGCTGGAACTCGGCCGCGCGCTGGGGGCGTTCCTCCGCCAGCTGGGCGGACTCGCACCCGACGACGCCCGGCTGCGGCTGGTCGCGGCCGGGCTGGACGCCTGGGCGGCGGACAATCTGCTGGCGTACCTGGCGGAGCAGCGCCAGGCGTGCGGACACGTCCCGGACGACCGGACCATCGTCGTGGAGCGGTTCCGGGACGAGCTGGGCGACTGGCGGGTCGTCATCCACTCCCCCTTCGGCGCCCAGGTCCACGCTCCATGGGCGCTCGCCCTGGGCGCCCGGCTGTCCGAGCGGTACAGCATGGACGCCCAGGTGATGCACGCCGACGACGGCATCGTGCTGCGCCTGCCCGACGCGGACCTCATGGGCCTGGACCTGCTCGACATGGGCGCGGAACCCGCCCGGCAGGGCCGGGAGTACGACGAGGAGCAGTCCCCGGTCGGCGCCGCGGACGTCGCCTTCGACAAGGGTGACGTGGACCAGCTGGTCACCGACCAGGTCGGTGGCTCAGCGCTGTTCGCCTCCCGCTTCCGGGAGTGCGCCGCGCGGGCCCTGCTGCTGCCCCGGCGCAACCCCGGCAAGCGCACCCCGCTGTGGCAGCAGCGCCAGCGCGCTGCCCAGCTCCTCCAGGTCGCTTCGGAGTTCGGCTCCTTCCCGATCGTCCTGGAAGCGGTCCGCGAATGCCTCCAGGATGTGTTCGACGTGCCCGGCCTGACCGAGCTGATGGGCGACATCGAGGCCCGGCGGGTCCGGCTCGTCGAGGTCACCACACCCGAGCCGTCCCCCTTCGCCCGGTCGCTGCTCTTCGGCTATGTCGCGCAGTATCTGTACGAGGGCGACTCCCCGCTCGCGGAGCGGCGCGCCGCCGCCCTGTCCCTGGACTCCCGGCTGCTGGCCGAGCTGCTGGGCCAGGCCGAGCTGCGCGAACTGCTCGACGCCGAGGTACTGGCCGAGTTGGAGCGCGAACTGCAGTGGCTCACCGAGGACCGCCGGGTCAAGGACATCGAGGGCGTCGCCGATGTGCTGCGCCTGCTCGGGCCGCTCACCGACGCCGAGCTCACCGAGCGCGGCGCCGAACCGCAGTGGGCGCAGGAGCTGGCGGCGGCCCGCCGCGCGATCCGGGTCCGTATCGCGGGGGCGGACCACTGGGCGACCGTCGAGGACGCGGGGCGGCTGCGGGACGCGCTCGGCACCGCGCTGCCGGTGGGTGTCCCCGAAGCCTTCACCGAGCCCGTCAAGGATCCCCTCGGCGATCT
>NZ_JBQQBW010000164.1:0-11644 GCF_052245415.1 Streptomyces sp. 8N706
GGGACCAGGCATGCCGTGACCGGGTGCCGGAGTCGGAGGAGCGCCCGGCTGCGGCGGGCTTTCGTCTCTCACCCGCCCACCCGTCCCACGGGGTGGGCGGGTTTTCAGTCTCCCCGGGGCGGTTGCGCCCAGTCGGCGGGTGTGCCGCTCAGCCCGCGTTCGGCCGGATGTTCGGCACGCGTCTTCCGCTCGTTCATGTGTGGCTGCTGTGATGCCTGCGGCGGGACACCGGACGGGAGTTGGGGAGAGGGCGACAGTGAATCAACGCACCGCCCGCCTGCTGCTCGTTTTCACCCGCTCCGGCGGTGGCACGTCCAACGACGGCTACGCGGACGCGATATCGCTGACTCTCGCACCCACCGCCGGAGGCCGGTCGTGAACGTGAAGCCGAACCGCCGCGATCTGCTGAGGGCCGCGGCCGCCGCGGGCGCCCTGGGCCTCGCCTGGCCGCTCAGCCCCGGCCTCTCGCCCGCGCAGGCGCGCGAAGCCGCCGAGGCGCTCGGCGCCGACTACGACCCCGCGCCCTTCACGCTCGGCGTGGCCTCCGGCGACCCGCAACCCGGCAGCGTCGTGCTGTGGACCCGGCTCGCGCCCGAGCCGCTCGCCGCCGAGCAGCGGCTGCCCGAGATCGTCGAGGTCGGCTGGGTCGTCGCCGAGGACCGCGAGCTGAAGCGCGTCGTCGCCCGCGGCACGGCGCCCGCCTCCGCGACCCTCGGCCACAGCGTGCACGTGCCGGTCGGCGGGCTGCGCGCCGGGCGCCACTACTGGTACGCCTTCACCGCGCTCGGCAAGCGCAGCCGTACCGGCCGTACGAAGACCGCGCCCGCCGGCCGGGTCTCGCGCGTCCGCTTCGCCTCCGCCAACTGCCAGGCGTTCCACGACGGTTTCTACGCCGCGCACCGCGCCATCGCCCGCGAGAACCTCGACTTCGTGGTCCACCTCGGCGACTACATCTACGAGCACGGGCCGGTCGGCGGCGACGCCGTACGGGACCACAACGGGCCCGAGACCTTCACCCTCGCCGACTACCGGATCCGGCACGCCCTCTACAAGGGCGACGCGTCCCTGCGCGCGGCGCACGCCGCTCACCCCTGGTTCCTGACCTGGGACGACCACGAGGTCGCGAACGACTACAGCGGCACGGGCGGCGGCGCGCCCTTCATGCGGCGTCGCGCGGCCGCGTACCAGGCCTGGTACGAGCACATGCCGCACCGCGACAGCGGCGCGTCCGCCCTGCCCGACCCCGAGATCCACCGGGTGCGCACGTGGGGCGACCTGCTGGAGCTGACGGTGCTCGACCTGCGCTCGTACCGGTCCGCGCAGAACCTCCCCGACGGCACGATCCTGGGCGCGGAGCAGAAGAGCCGGCTCAAGCGGGGCATCGACCGGGCGCCCGACGCGTGGCACTGCTGGGCCAACTCGATCATGCTCAGCCAGCTCCGCGGCAAGCCGGGCGGCCCGTACATGTTCACCGACCAGTGGGACGGCTTCCTCGCCGAGCGGAAAGAGCTGCTGACGCACGTTCACGACTCCGGCCTGGAGGACCTCGTCGTCATCACCGGCGACTGGCACTCCGCCTTCGTGGACGACATCAGGCCCGACTTCGACGACACGTCCTCGCCCGTCGTCGGCACCGAGTTCACGGCCCACTCGGTCACCTCGGGCGGGTACTCCGCGGACTGGAACCAGACCAACGGCCCGGTCATGGGCAAGGCCAACCCGCATCTCCAGTACTTCGAGGGGAATCGTTACGGCTACGACGTCCACGAGGTCACCCCGGAGCGGTGGTCCACCCACATGCGGGTGATCGCGGACCGCCGCGACCCGGCCTCGCCGGTCACCACGCTCACCACCTTCCACGTGGACCGGGGAACGGCGGGCTCGTACGAGGACCCGGCGACAAAGGGCTCACCCGCGCAGTACCGCAGGGACTGACCGCCGCGATCGTCCTCGGCAGGGCGGGCGGGCTGCGCCTGTACGCACCAGCGGCCGGCCTCCGGCGGGGATGGACCCACCGCGGCGAGGCTCACACCGGTGTGAGGTTCCGCCGTGTCACGCCCGGGTCATAGTGTCGGGACATGTTCGCTGCCTATGCCGCACGTATCGACCGTGACCAGCCCCTGAACGGCCTCGAGCTGGGCGACCGTCCCGCGCCTGAGGTGCGCCCCGGCTGGACGACCGTCAACGTCAGGGCCGCCTCGCTCAACCACCACGACCTGTGGTCGCTGCGCGGAGTCGGCCTCGGCGAGGAGTCGCTGCCCATGATCCTCGGCTGTGACGCCGCGGGGACCGACGAGAACGGCAACGAGGTCGTCATCCACTCCGTGATCGGCCAGACCGGCCACGGGGTGGGCCCGGACGAGCCCCGCTCCATCCTCACCGAGCGCTACCAGGGCACGTTCGCCGAACAGGTCAGCGTCCCGGCGTGGAACGTCCTCCCGAAGCCGAAGGAGCTCTCCTTCGAGGAGGCGGCCTGCCTGCCGACGGCCTGGCTGACCGCGTACCGGATGCTGTTCACCAACGCGGGTGTACGGCCCGGTGACGCGATCCTCGTCCAGGGCGCGGGCGGCGGGGTCGCCACCGCCGCGATCGTCCTCGGCAAGGCCGCCGGGCTGCGGGTCTACGCCACCAGCCGGGACGAGGCGAAGCGGAAGCGGGCCGTCGAGCTCGGCGCGGTCGAGGCGTACGAGCCGGGGGCACGGCTGCCGCAGCGTGTGGACGCGGTGATCGAGACGGTCGGCGCGGCCACGTGGTCGCACTCGGTCAAGTCTCTGAAGCCGGGCGGCACCCTGGTCATCTCCGGAGCCACCTCCGGACCCAACCCCAAGGCCGCCGAGCTCAACCGCATCTTCTTCCTGGAGCTGAAGGTCGTCGGCTCCACGATGGGCGGCAAGGACGAGTTGGAGGATCTGCTCAGCTTCTGCGCGGCGACGGGCGTCCGGCCCGTCATCGACACCGTGCTGCCGCTGGACCGGGCGCGCGAAGGCTTCGAAAAGATGGCCGAGGGTGATCTCTTCGGCAAGATCGTGCTGACGGTCTGACGCCGGCCCGTCCGCAACGGTCCGGGTCCGTAGGAGGGCACACGTGCCGTCCGCAACGGTCCGGGTCCGTACGAGCGCAGGGTACGGACCGCCCGGCCGCGAGCCGTCAGGGCGGCGAGCCGTCAGGGCCGTGCGGTGTACGCCCAGGCGCGTACGGGAGCCACGGAGTGTACGGCCGGCCCTGAGGCGTGAAGGAGGTCCGCGGAGCGTACGGGGGGCTGAGCGCGGCGTACGGGTCCGCCCGCGCGCCGCGCTCAGATGTCCAGCCCCGGCCCGGCCGCCGGTTCAGTCCTCCTTCGGGCCGCGCAACAGTGCCCCGATGTGCGCCGCCGCCGTGGAGAGATGACGGCGGGCCTCCCTCAGCTGGTCCGGGCTGACGCCGTGGTCGCGTGCCGCGTCACGGATGTCGTCCCGGAAGCGGTCCAGGAGGCGTTCCAGATCGCGCAGCGGATCGGCGGACGGAGCTTGCGGCTCCTCGGCCCACTCCGGCTGCTCGGCGCCCGCGGGGTCGGGCTTGATGTACGGCGGCCACGCCGTCGTCCGGCCCGGGGCCATGCCCGAGCCGCTCATGTGGCGGGTGAGTTCCGTCATGCCGTCGCGCAGCGCGCCCTGCCAGTCGCCCGCCCTCGCCTGTGACTGCACATGGTCCTGGACCTGGCGGGCGATCCGCTGGACCTCCTCGCGCGCGAAGGTCTGTGCGTCCTGGGCCTGCTGACGGGCGCGCTGCGCGTCCTGCTTGGCGCGGCGGCTCTCCTCCTTGGCCCGGCGAGCCTGTTCCTTCCACTCCTGCTTGGCGCGTCGCATCTCCTCCTTGACCTGGCGCCAGGCCTCCTTGTCGCCCCAGGTACCCCCCGCATGCTCCTTTCCGCCCCCGGAGGAGCGGGCTTCCCACGCCGCGGCACGCATGTCGCGGCGGAGATCGCCGGCCGACCCGCTGACGTCCTCGCGGATTTCGGCGGCCAGCTCCGAGACGGACTCACGGATCTCCAGCTCCAGCTCGGCGAGTTCGCCCTGGCGGTCGGCGAGTTCGGTACGGCCCGCGTCGGTGATGGAGTACACCTTTCGTCCGCCCTCGGTGGCGTGGGTGACCAGGCCCTCGGTCTCGAGCTTGGCGAGCCGCGGGTAGACGGTTCCGGCGGATGGTGCGTACAGGCCGTGGAAGCGCTCCTCCAGGAGGCGGATCACCTCGTAGCCGTGGCGGGGGGCCTCGTCGAGCAGCTTGAGGAGGTAGAGGCGCAGTCGGCCGTGGGCGAAGACGGGAGGCATGTCAGAGCACCTTCTTGTCGGCCGGCCGTGCGGGGGCGCCCGGGCCATGAGGGTCATCATCCGAGCCGGGGGAACCGGAGGAGATGGCGGAACCGGAGGCGCCAGGGGAACCGGAGCCGTCAGGGGAACCGGAGCCCTCAGGGGAGGCGGAGGGGTCAGGGGAGGCTGACGCATCCGGGGAGGAGGCAGAGGAACCGGCGGACCCCGGCGAACCGGGGAAGCCGTCGGGGCCCGCGGAGTCACCCGGCACCGGGGCGTCGGGCGCTCCGGTCCCCTCGGTGGCATCGTCCGCCGGAGGGCGGCGCAGCAGCGCTATGGCTCCGGAGACGGTCGTGGCCTTGAGGGTGCCGTTGCCGCTGCCGAGCGTCCCGGTGATGCGCTTGGCGCCCCACTGGCCGGTGACCCGCAGGTCCTCGAACGCGTTGGAGACGGCTCCACTGGCGGTGTTGGCCTCGACCTCCGCGTCGGCCGGGTGCGGCAGCCGGATGGCGACCTCGCCGGAGACGGTGGTCAGGCTGATGTCCGAGCCCTTGGCGCCGGAGGTGAGGTCCAGCACGATGTCGCCGCTGACCGATTCGGCCTTCACCGCGGCACCGGAGCCCTCGACCACGGTGAGATGGCCGGAGACGGAGTTGAACCGCAGGTCGCCGGTGACCGCCTGGGCTTCCACCCGCCCGGACACGGTGTCCGCGCGAACGGCTCCGGTCAGGCCGACGAGCGCGCTGTCACCGGAGACGCCGCGCAGGTCCGTACGGCCGGAGATACCGGAGATGACGGCGCCGGCCCCGACCACGCCGACCCCGACGCGGGTCCGGGACGGGACGGTGACCGAGACGACCGCGCTGCGGTTCCAGCCCTTGCGGTCGAGCCACGTGAAGAAGCCCTTCCACGGGAGGTCGTCGTAGGCGACGGTCAGCGTGCCGTCCTCATGGGTGACGGTGAGGGGCGGGCCGTGCAGCTCGGAGATCTCGAGCCGGGCCGGCCCGCCGCTGTCGGTGCCGACGACATTGACCGTGCCGCCCACGATCCGCACGTCGACGGCGGTGACGGGGCCTTCGAGGGCGAGTTTCCGGGGCTCGCCGATGGACCACTCGGACCGGGCTGACATCCCTGACCTCCTCCGCATGGACGCACTACGCAACATATCGCGTCTCGCGTGGACACGATATATCGCGGCTAGCGGAAGTCAAGGCGTGAGGGCCGCGACCAGGCGTGGCCTACTCGTCGTCCTCGTCGTCGAGCCGTGCCAGCCAGGTCGCCAGCCGTTCGACCGGAACCTCGAAGTCCGGGTTGAGATCGACAAATTCGCGAAGCCGCTCGGCGACCCAGGCGAGCGAGACCTCCTCCTCGCCGCGCCGGCTCTCCAGCTCCTCGATACCGCGGTCGGTGAAATACACGACGTTGCTCCGAAACAGAACGATGGGAAAACGATGGAAACGTTCCGGGGGTTCGTCACCCGGGAAACACAGCGGGGCCAGGATAGACAGCGTGCGCACTGCCCTCTCGCGCCCATCGGGACCGAGGACTAGCCTGCTGCATCAACACGGGGGAGCGGGGGTGGCGTATGCCCGACCGAAACAGCCGGTCCGATGACGGCGGTATGCGTCCGTGAGCGCCCTCCATGCTCTCGTGCGCAGGGCTGTGGTGCGCATCTCGGCAGCCTCGGACGGGTATGACCCGCTGGGCACCGGCTACTGGGGCAGCGGCTTCTTCGTGGCTCCGGGCTGGGTGATGACCTGCGCACATGTCGTGGGGACAGGGGGTGGCGCCGTGTGGAGGGGAGAGCGCGTCGTCGGCATCTCCTGGGACGGTGGCACGGCCGTCGGGGAGGTGGCTCTCGCGCTGCCGCCGCCGGACGACCCGGGCCGCCCGCCGCGCACCTGGCCGCTGCCGGATCTGGCGCTCGTACGGGTCCCCGGTGCGCCCGCCCACGAGTGCGTATGGCTCAGCGACATCTCCACCGGAGGACCGGTGGACATCAGTCTGCACGGCTGGTCCTCGGAGACCGGTGATGTGGCCTACCGATGGGTCGTCGGCGAGACCAGCGGCCGCGACGGCCGGGACGGCGGGGCCATGCTGCTACGGGGCGAGCAGCCGGTCGGCGGCTGCTCCGGCGGCCCCGTGGTCGACACCCGCTCCGGCAGTGTCATCGGGATGTGCAAGGCCCGTATCGCCGACGATCCGACCGCCGGACACGCGGTCCCGGTCACCGCGCTGCGCGCCCTGTGCGACCTCCCCGGCGGAGATCTCTTCCACGACGTGCTCCTGGCCCATGACCGCTACCATCTGGAGCGCCACCAGTCCGCCCGGGCGGACGACAGCTGGACCGACGTCCAGGCGGAGCTGCGCCCGGAACAGCCCGGCGGCTTCGGCCCGGTGCTCCGGGCCAACCTCTACGGGAGGCTGGCCGGCCTCACCCCGCCCCGTACGCCGGGGGAGGTCACCGTGCTGGTGGACGACGTCAAGAGGCGGGTCTTCCGGGAGGCGTACCAGCCCGGTGTCGACCACGACCCCCGCTCCTGGAGGGAAGGGGCCGGGCTCCTCTACGGTCTGCGCGACCGCGGCACGCCCGGCAAGGGCCCCGGCGGGAACGCCGAGCTGGAGGCCGTCCTCCTCTACGCCGCCAAGGTCTGGGCCGCGGTCGGCCGGCTCGGCCGGCCCCGGGACGAGGCCCCGCTGCGCGAGCTGCGGACCTGGCTCGAACGGACCGCGGAGCCGCTGCCGCGAGTGGTTCGCCAGGAGATCGAGGAGATCCTGGACGCGTACGCCCTCCCCGGGAGCGAGGGCGGGCCGCGGGCCGATGTGCTGGTCGAGATAGACCAGAGCCTCTACGGGGACCGCTACCCGTGGCGGGTCAAACTGCTGTATGACGGGCGTCTGGTCACGCCCCTCCACGGAGACGAGCAGGGCGTCCCCCGGGCGCGGCTGCGCGAGGCGCTGCGGGAGCCGATCGCCGACGCCCTGCGCCGCGGCGACGTGGGGGAGTACCTCGCGGTGGTGGAAGTCGCGCTGCCGCCCGAGCTGTTCGACGAACCCCTCGACGCCTGGCGGCTGGGTCCCCGCCGGACGCCCGACGGGCGGACCGACCCGTACGGCCTGCCCCTGGGCGAGCGGCGCGTCGTCGTCGTACGCGACCGCCGCCGGGCCGGAACCGGGAATCCCGAATGGCGCCGGCGCTGGAGCGGGGTACAGCGCGGGCCGCTGACGGCGATCCCGCTGCGCGGCGCGCCGCTGCCGGACCCGGAACGCCGTGCCTCCGGAGAGGACCGCACGGGGGCGGACTCGGCCGCCGGGCAGGAGCGCACGGGTACGGACTCCGTCCTCGGGCAGGACCGTGCCGCCGGGCAGTGCCGCGCCCTCGGGCAGGAGGACGGGCCCGTGCAGGCTCCTGGCGCCGCACAGCACCACCGACCCGGGCGGCACGACAGTCCCCCGCACGACCACGGTTCCGGACACCTCCACCACCCCGGCCAGTGGCACGGCGGTCCCCGCGGCGAGAGCTGGAACGCCGCCTACGACCGGCTCTCCCGGGCCTCCTGGGCATCCGTCCCCGTGTTCTGTGGACCGGTCGCCGCCGGAGACGGGGCGACCGCCATGGACGCCGCGCTCACCGCCGGCCACCCGGTCGCGATCTGGCGCAGATGCGCCACCCCCCACACGGATTGCGCCGAATTCCACCGGGCGGTGGAACGCCTCGTGCGGGAGGCCGGACGGGCCGACGGGCTGCACGCCCACATCCGGAGCCTGCGCATCCGCGCGGGCGACCCGGATCCGGAACGGGACGAAGCGGCCTGGGCACGGTCGATTGCCCTGCTCTTCGACCCGCCGGACCGCCCCGGTGCAACGGGCGGCCCGCTGTACGAACCGGGAATGGCGCCGGAGCGTCCGACATGACGGGCCATCAACTCGTTGCCGGACAACTGGAAAAGCGTCTCAACAGCCCGGAGCGATGCCGGTACCGTCGATCGTGGACCGGTGGATCGCAGACGAGAAGAGCGCGGATGAGCGGCCAGGTTCACCACCAGCTGAGGAGCCCGATGTGAACGATTGGCGCATCTACCGTGGAGCAGGCCTGCCGCACGACGGAGTGGAGCGCTTACCCGGGCCACCGCCCTGGCGGGACTTCTCTCCACCGGACCCGGGCGACGGCGCGGACGTCGACCCCAGCACCGCGCGCCGGCTGGGCGTACAGCGCAGGCTGGTCGAGAACCACCACCCCCGGCCCGAAGAGGTCGAGGCGGTCAACGCCGCGCTGTATCTGCGGCGTCCGCTGCTCGTCACGGGCAACCCGGGCACCGGCAAGTCCACCCTCGCCCATGCGGTCGCCCATGAGCTGGGACTCGGCAGGGTGCTGCGCTGGCCGATCGTCAGCCGTACGACGCTCCAGGACGGTCTGTACCGCTATGACGCGATCGGCAGGCTCCAGGACGTCCAGCTCGAGCGGGCGGGCGGTGCGGGCGCCGAGTGGCGGTCCATCGGCTCGTACGTCCGGCTCGGTCCGCTCGGTACGGCTCTGCTCCCCGCCGAGCGGCCCCGCGTCCTCCTGGTCGACGAGCTCGACAAGAGCGATATGGACCTCCCCAACGACCTGTTGAACGCCCTGGAGGAAGGCGAGTTCGCCCTACCCGAGCTGGAGCGCATCGCCGACCGCGAACCCCGTGTGGAGGTGTCGACGGACGACGGTGGGCGCGCGGTCGTCCACGACGGCCGGGTGCGCTGCACGACCTTTCCCTTCATCGTCCTCACCTCGAACGGCGAGCGCGACTTTCCCGCGGCCCTGCTGCGGCGCTGTATCCAGCTCGAACTCAAACCGCCCGGCGAGGACCAGTTGACCGCCATGGTGGAGGCCCATCTCGGTGACGGCGCCGTAGCGGAGGGCCAGTCACTGATCCAGCGCTTCCTGCGCCGCGACCCCGGCGAGATCGTCGCCGCCGACCAGCTGCTCAACGCGCTGTTCCTCACCCATCACGCAGCCCGTACCGAGAACGTCACCCGTGAGCGGCTGGCGGACATGCTCATGCAGCCGCTGGACCGACCGAGGTGATGCCCGATGACTGCGCCGCCCGACCGGCGGCTGACGGAGTTCATCGGCCTGCTGCGCGGTGCGGGCTGGGACATGACGGCGGAGGAGATCGCCGACGCGCTCTGGCTGGCGCAGTGGACGGGGCCGGGCGGCCCGGCGGCCGTACCCGCCCCGCGGGCCCCGGGTGACCGTGGCGCGGCCGTCCCCGGTCCGGACGAGCGTCCACCGGACTCCACGGGCCGGGGTTCACCGGCACCGCGGCCCCCTGGGGAGGAGCAGGCCGCCGGCTCCGTGCCGGTGTCCCTCTACCCCGCCGGGACGCGGGCGGGGGGATCCGGAGCCGCGATCGCGGTACGCGCCCCCGCCGCCGCCGCGCTCCCGGGGCTGCTCGGACTCCAGCGCGCCCTGCGCCCCCTCCAGGGCTACCGCCCGCTGGCCGCGCCGGTCCTCGGCGGACTGGACGAAGAGGCCACCGCGGACCTCAGCGCCCGGGCAGGCGCGCTGTGCCCCGTGTTCCACCGTGTCGAACGGCGGGACATCGGCATGCAGTTGCTGATGGACGCCTCGCCGTCCATGGTCGTCTGGGAGCGGATGCTGGAGGAACTCCGCCAGACCTGCGAGCAGTTGGGCGTCTTCCGGGACGTACAGGTGCACTATCTGCACCGCGCGGAGGACGGCGCGCCCCTGATCGGCAACGCCCCCGGGCGGCCCGGCTCACCGGGCGTCCGGCTGCGTCCGGCCGACCAGCTCCGGGACCCCACGGGCCGCCGTCTCACCCTCCTCATCAGCGACTGTGTGGGCCCGCTGTGGCGCGAGGGCCGGGCACAGCGGCTGCTGCACCACTGGGCGCTGCGCGCCCCGGTGGCGGTGGTCCAGCCGCTGCCGCCGCGCCTGTGGCCCCGGACCGCCCTGCCCGCCGAACCGGGTCTGCTGGTGCGGGACCCCTCCTCCGAGGGCCGGCTGGCCTTCCACCCCCGCGGGTACGGGAGTCCGGGGCAGCCGCCGGTACGGGCCGCGCTGCCGGTCCCCGTCCTGCTGCCCAACGGCGAGGCCCTGGGCTCCTGGGCCCGGCTGCTCTCCGGCACCGGGCGCGTCAGCGCACGGGGAGCGGCAGGCTGGGTGCGCCCGGACCACCCGGTGTCGGTGCCCGAGCCTCCGGCTCGTGGCGCCCGGACCGTGGAGGAGCTGTTCGAGACGTTCCGCACGAGCGCCTCCGCCGGAGCCCTGCGCCTGTCCGTGTATCTGGCCGCCGCACCCCTGGCGCTTCCCGTCATGCAGGTCGTCCAGCGTGCGATGCTGCCCGACACCGGGCCCACCGAACTCGCCGAGGTGCTCCTCGGCGGCCTGCTCGAACGGCTCCCCGAGGACCGGGCGGGAGATGCGGACGGCGGCCCCTGGTACGAGTTCGCCGACGGGGTGCGGGATCTGCTGCTGCAGTGGCTGGGCCGGGACGAGGCGGCTCTGGTCCTCAAGCACTGCTCGGAGTTCGTGGCCCAGCACTTCGGCAAGGGCGCGCGCAACTTCTCGGCTCTCGCGGTCGCACAGCTGACGGGCCGGGCGGTGCGGCTGCCCTGGGAGCCGGGCGACGAGCGGCCCCGTACGCCGGAGCCGGAGCCCTTCGCCGAGGTTCCGGCGCGTGTCGTCCGGTGGTACCAGCCACCGTTGGACGGGGCCGGCCCGGGCCCGGTGGCCGAGGCGGAACGGCTGATGACCGCTTACCGGGCGGACGGCGACGTACGGCGGCTGCTCGATGGCGTACAGCTGCTGCGCTCCGCGGCGGAGACGGACGGCGCGGGAGAGCGGGAGTGCGCCACCCTGGCCCAGGCCCTGCTGATGCTCTGGCGGGCGCAGGCGGATGTGGCGCTGCTGCGCGAGGCGCGGGAACGGGCGGAGCAGGCCGTGCGGCTCGCGGGCGGCGACCTGGACGGCGGGGTGCGGGCGCGACTGGTCCTCGGTCGGGTCCTGCGGGCCCTGGCCGGATCCGCCGGCGTACGCCGGGCCCCGCACACCGTACGGGAACTGCTGGACCAGGCCGCGCTGCGATTGGAGGAGGCACGGCAGTTCGCCGCGCCCGGCAGCGGCGCGCGGACGGAGGCCGCGCTCGAACTGGCCGGCGTCCGGTACGCGCAGTGGGAGACCGACGCGGACGCCCGGTATCTGGCCACGGCGGAGCGGGTGCTGCGCGATCTGCCCCCGGGCGCGGGCCCGGACCGCCATCTGCATCTGGGCCGGGTGCTGCTGGCGCTGGCCGGGGCGGGGGAGGACACCGGGCGCCGCGCGGCGGAGGCCGCGGACGAACTGCGCACGGCGAGCG
>NZ_JBQQBW010000165.1:0-11519 GCF_052245415.1 Streptomyces sp. 8N706
CCAGTCCTACGTGTGGATACGGATGCACAGCCCGTAACGCCCGACGAGGCGGCCGGCGGGCCGGGTGACGACCCAGTGCAGCCGTCGCATCGGTGCGGTGCCGCGGTAATACCAGCGCGCTGGGGCGCTCACCGAGATGACTGCATCGGTGTGCGCCTCTGTGCGCCCCCCATGCGGAGGAGGGGTCGGCGGACCGCTTGACGGGTCCCGCCGCGCGGGGCCGTGCAACGCGGCGTGCCGGAGGACCACCGAGCCCCCCATGGAGAAGCCGACCGTCGCCACGCGCGCGTGCCCCAGCGACCGTGCCCAGCGCACCGCCGCCGCCAGATCGAGCACCTCCCGGTCGCCCACCGTGGACCGTCCGCCGGAGCGCCCGTGCCCCCGGAAGGAGAAGGTGATCACGGCCGCACGCTGGGCGAACACCCGGGCCGCACGCTGCACCGCGGGCCGGTCCAGCGCGCCGGTGAAGCCATGGGCGACCACGATCGCGAGACCGTCCGACGGGGCGCCCGAGCCCCCGGCCGAAGTCTCCGCCGCACCGCTCGCGCTGCCCTCCGCGGAACCGGTGGAACCGGTTGAACCACCCGCGAACGGCAGGTACGCGGCCTCGATCCGCACCCCGTCATCGGTCAGCAGCGACGCCCGGACGGGCGTTCTCCGGACACGTGACGTGATCGAGGGAACACAGGAGAGTGAGAATGCGGCCTCGGAACCGGAGCTCATGTGGGCTATTCTGCTGGGAGAGGATCCGGGCAGCGACGCCCCCGGGTCCTTTCGTGCTTTCAAGCGCTCCATGCGCGGATGAGCGCAGGTGTGCTCCTGGGGCGAGGAGCCATCACCCGTACGAAGCAGTGCCGCACACTTCCCCAGGGCTGACGCCTGGGAGGGGATACCCCCATCGCTGGGACCGAGGAGGAACCGACGTCATGGGCAAGCGAAGCGCACAGGACCGTACTATCCGGACATACGGGTTGGATCCCGTAGGTACGGTGGATTCCCTGACCGAAGGGAGCATTGGATGAGCTCTCTGCTGCTCCTCACGAATGCCCTCCAGCCCTCCACCGAGGTGCTGCCCGCGCTCGGCCTACTGCTCCACAACGTACGTGTGGCCCCCGCCGAGGGGCCGGCCCTCGTGGACACCCCCGGCGCCGACGTGATCCTGATCGACGGGCGGCGCGACCTTCCCCAGGTGCGCTCCCTGTGTCAGCTGCTGCGCTCGACCGGGCCCGGCTGCCCGCTGATCCTGGTGGTGACGGAGGGCGGGCTCGCCGCCGTCACCGCGGACTGGGGCATCGACGACGTGCTGCTCGACACGGCCGGTCCGGCCGAGGTCGAGGCACGGCTGCGGCTCGCGATGGGCCGGCAGCAGATCTCGACCGATGACAGCCCGATGGAGATCCGCAACGGTGATCTGTCGGTCGACGAGGCCACGTACAGCGCCAAGCTCAAGGGGCGGGTGCTGGACCTGACCTTCAAGGAGTTCGAGCTGCTGAAGTATCTCGCGCAGCACCCGGGCCGGGTCTTCACCCGGGCGCAGCTGCTCCAGGAAGTGTGGGGCTACGACTACTTCGGCGGTACGCGGACGGTCGATGTGCATGTGCGGCGCCTGCGGGCGAAGCTCGGGCCGGAGCACGAGTCGCTGATCGGGACCGTACGGAACGTCGGCTACCGCTTCGTCACCCCGGAGAAGGTCGAGCGCGCTGCGGAGCGGGCCGCGGAGGAGGCGAAGCGGAAGGCCGGGGCGGGGGCCGGGGGAGAGGCTGTGTCCGACGTCATGCCGGCCCCGGAGCCCAAGGGCGGTACGGCGGAACGCGAGGTCGCGCGGTAACGTTGGGCGGTCGCCGCCCCACGACCGGCCGAGACCTGGGTCACCACGCGTAGACTGCCGCGCGTGGCCAAGGTGACGCGTGACGATGTGGCAAGGCTGGCAGGGACCTCGACCGCGGTCGTCAGCTACGTCATCAACAACGGACCCAGGCCGGTCGCCCCGGCCACGCGCGAGCGTGTCCTCGCAGCGATCAAGGAGCTCGGCTACCGGCCGGACCGGGTCGCTCAGGCGATGGCGAGCCGCCGTACCGATCTCATAGGGATGATCGTTCCCGACGCCCGTCAGCCGTTCTTCGCGGAGATGGCGCACGCGGTGGAGCAGGCGGCGGCCGACCGGGGAAAGATGGTCCTGGTCGGCAACTCCGACTATCTGGACGAGCGTGAGGTCCACTATCTGCGGGCCTTTCTCGGCATGCGCGTCTCCGGGCTGATCCTGGTCAGCCAGGGGCCCAGCGAGCACGCGGCCGCGGAGATCGACGCCTGGGACGCCCGTGTGGTGCTGCTGCACCGGCGTCCCGACGCGATCGACGATGTCGCGGTGGTGACGGACGACGTCGGCGGCGCTCAGCTCGCCACCCGCCATCTGCTGGAGCACGGCCATGAGTACGTGGCCTGCCTCGGCGGTGTGGAGGAGACCCCCGTCTCGGGAGACCCGGTGGCCGACCACATCGAGGGCTGGCGCCGGGCGATGAGGGAGGCCGGGCGGTCGCCGGAGGGGCGGCTCTACCAGGCCCCGTACAACCGCTACGACGCGTACCGGGTGGCGCTGGAGCTGCTGGACCGCCCGGACCGGCCCACGGCGATCGTGTGCGCGACGGACGACCAGGCGATCGGCGTGCTCCGGGCGGCGCGTGAGCTGCGGATCGATGTGCCGGGCGAACTGGCTGTGGCCGGCTTCGACGATGTGAAGGAAGCGGCACTGACCGATCCTCCGCTGACCACCGTCGCCTCGGACCGTCCGGCGATGGCGCGTGCGGCGGTGGACCTGGTGCTGGACGACGGGCTGCGGGTGGCGGGCTCGCGGCGGGAGCGGTTGAAGCAGTTCCCCTCGGCGCTGGTGGTGCGGAGGTCGTGCGGCTGCGGGTGACCCGCCTCCGTACATGCGGTGTTCCGGCACCTTCGTTTCTCCGGCGTTTCTGTCCGACTCCGTTCCACGGCGCTGCCGATCCGCGGCGTCTTTTCGGCCCGCGGCGTGGTTCCGTGCCCTTGCAGGGGACATGCCGCCTTCTGTCGGAGTTCTCAGCGAGCACTCAGGCTGCTCTCAGCCTGCGCGCGCACAGTGTGGGCATGACCGACAACAGTGCGTATCGCCTTCCTCCGGGCCCCGAGTACGGCGCCTCGACCTCCCCCGGCATGCCGTTTCCTCCTCTGCCCCCTCGTCCCAGCCAGGAGCCGGACGGGTCGGCCGTGACGCCGCCCGGACGCCGACGGCGGGCCCGGCGCCCCGTCGCACTCCTCGCCGCGGTCGCCATCGCCGCCGCCGCGGTCGGCGGCGGCACGGCAGCCGTGATCGACCACGTCACCGGCGGCACGAGCGGTGGCGGCGGCTCCGTCACGGGTACGCCGACCTCGGTGCGGACGGACGGCACCGTGGCGGGCGTCGCCTCGGCCGTCGGCCCGAGCGTCGTCGAGATCACCGCGACCTCACCGGCCGGGAGCTCCACCGGATCCGGTGTCATCGTCGCCTCGGACGGCGAGATTCTGACCAACAACCATGTCGTTTCCGGCGCCTCGTCCGTCAAGGTCACCTTCAGCGACGGGAAGACGGCCACCGCCGAGGTCGTCGGCGCCCGGTCCGACCTGGACATGGCCTTGCTGAAGGCGGACGGCGCCAGCGGGCTCGAGGCCGCCGCCCTCGGGGACTCCAGCACGGTCAAGGTCGGGGACGCGGTCGTGGCGATCGGCTCGCCCGAAGGCCTGACGGGCACGGTGACCAGCGGGATCGTCTCCGCGCTCGACCGCAAGGTGACCGTTGGGAAGGAGGACGGACAGCAGCAGCCGCCCGGGGGCGGCGACCGCTGGCCGTTCGCGTTCGGCGGCGGGCAGTACAACGGGGACGTGGGCTCGTCCACGACCACGTACAAGGCGCTCCAGACGGACGCCTCGCTCAACCCGGGCAACTCCGGTGGCGCCCTGGTCAATATGGAGGGGGAGGTCATCGGCATCAACTCGGCCATGTACGCGCCCACTTCCGGTGCCGGAGCCGAGTCGGGCGGTGCGGGCAGCATAGGCCTCGGCTTCGCGATCCCGATCGACGACGTGAAGAAGATCCTCGACGACCTGCGGAAGGGCAGCGGCGGCTGAGGGAGCGGCCGCGACCGTCCGGTGTCCCCACCGGTCCTGTGCCCCGGCCCGCACTGCCGTGCGAGGCTGAGACCGCAACCGCCGACCCGGCCCCCCTCCTCCCGGAGCGAGACCCATGAGCCCCGCCGAAGGCGACCACCGCATTCTGATCGTCGACGACGAGCCCGCCGTACGCGAGGCGCTCCAGCGGAGCCTCGCCTTCGAGGGATACGGCACCGCGCTCGCCGTCGATGGGCTCGACGCGCTGGAGAAGGTCGGCGCGTACGAGCCCGACCTGCTCGTGCTCGATGTGCTCATGCCGCGTATGGACGGGCTCACCGCCGCCCGGCGGCTGCGGGCCGCCGGGGTGACGGTGCCGATCCTGATGCTGACCGCACGCGACACCGTCGGCGACCGCGTCACCGGGCTGGACGCGGGAGCCGACGACTACCTGGTGAAACCGTTCGAGCTGGACGAGCTGCTGGCCCGCATCCGCGCCCTGCTGCGCCGCAGCTCGTACGCCCCGGCCACCGGGGCGCCGCAGCCGGTGGAGGACCGGGCGCTGGCCTTCGGCGATCTGCGCATGGATCTCGATACGCGCGAGGTGACGCGGCGCGGGCGGGTGGTCGAACTGACGCGCACCGAGTACACGCTCCTGGAGATGTTCCTCGCCCACCCCCGGCAGGTCCTCACCCGCGAGCAGATCCTCAAGGCCGTCTGGGGGTTCGACTTCGAGCCGAGCTCCAACTCGCTGGATGTGTATGTGATGTATCTGCGCCGCAAGACGGAGGCGGGCGGTGAACCGCGCCTGGTGCACACCGTGCGCGGGATCGGGTACGTGCTGCGCGGGGACGGCGGCGCGGAGTGACCCCGGCACCCCTGCGTCGCTTCAACCGGCTGCCGCTGCGGTCGCGGCTGGCGCTGCTCACGGCGGTCGCCGTGGCGGTGGCGGTCGCGGTGTCCGCCTTCGCCTGCTGGTTTCTGACGCGCACGCAGCTGCGCGAGGAACTCGACAACAGCCTGCGCAACACCAGCGTTCCGCCCGGCTTCGGCGGCCAGTTGCTGCGCAACTGCCAGGACACCAACCCGACCACCAACAAGGAGGTGCTGCCCGGTATCGCGAGCGGCCAGGTCGTGCTGGCGGGTGGCGACCGGTGCGTGGGGATCAACTCCCAGCCGGTGAAGGTCCAGGAGGCGGACAGGAAGGTCGCGGCCGGGTTGCTGGGGGAGGCCCTGCACGACGGCACCACCGACAGCGGCGAGCCCGTACGGGTGCTGACCAAGCGGGACCAGGCGGGCACGGCCATCTCCGTCTCCCGGCCGCTCAGCGAGATCGACGGCGCGCTGAACACCCTCGCCCTCCTGCTCGCCGCCGTCGCCGGAGTGGGGGTGGTCGGAGCGGCCACGGCGGGCCTGTGGATCGCCCGCGCCGGGCTCAAACCGGTGGACCGGCTCACCGGGGCGGTCGAGCATGTGGCCCGTACGGAGGATCTCGCGGTACGGATCCCCGTCGAGGGGGAGGACGAGATCGCGCGGCTGTCGCAGTCCTTCAACTCCATGACCGCGGCGCTGGCGTCCTCGCGGGACCGGCAGCAGCAGCTCATCGCCGACGCCGGGCACGAGCTGCGGACACCGCTCACCTCGCTGCGGACCAATATCGAGCTGCTGGTGCGCAGCGAGGAGACCGGCCGGCCGCTCCCGGCCGAGGACCGGCGCGAACTGCTGTCCTCGGTCAAGGCCCAGGTGGTGGAGCTGGCGGCTCTCATCGGTGATCTGCAGGAGCTGGCCCGGCCGGACGCGGTGGCCGGAAGCAGACCCGTGGAGGTCGTGGCACTGCACCAGATCGCCGCCCGGGCGGTGGAGCGGGCGCGGCTGCGCGGGGCGGGGCTGACGATCACCACCGAGCTCGGGCCCTGGTACGTACGGGCGGAGCCGGCGGCACTGGAGCGGGCGGTGGTCAATCTGCTCGACAACGCCGTGAAGTTCTCCCGGAGCCAGGGGCCGGACGGGATCGCTGGGGCCGATGGGGCGGAGGGGCACCAGGGAGATGCCGGACCGGGTGGTGTGGGCCGCGGCGCCCCCGCCGGGCACCCCCCGGACGGTGCCGGCAGCTCCTCGGGCGGGGTCATCGAGGTGGGACTCAGCGGCGGCGAGCTGACCGTACGGGACCACGGGCCGGGGATTCCGGCCGATGAGCTCCCGCATGTCTTCGAGCGCTTCTGGCGTTCGACCTCGGCGCGGAGCCTGCCGGGGTCGGGCCTCGGCCTGTCGATCGTGGCCCGTACGGTCCAGCAGGCGGGCGGCCGGGTGAGCCTCGAGTCCGCACCGGGAGGGGGCACCCTCGCCCGTATCGCGCTGCCGGGCTCGGCCGTCCCGCCTCCGGAGACGGACTGACGCGCGCCGTCCCGCTGTCCGGAGAGGGACCGCCGTGCATGCGGCGCTGTCCGGAGGCGGACCGACGTGCATGTGGCGCCGTCCGGAGGCGGACCGACGTGCACGTGGCGCTGTCCGGAGGCGGACGCACGTGGCGCCGTCCGGAGGCGGACCGACGTGCACGTCCCGCCTCCGGAGACGGACTGACGCGCGCCGTCCCGCCGAGGCCGCGGCCGCCGACTGCTCCGGGTCTCAGCCGGTGCCGACGGGTCCGGTCTCAGCAGTGCCCCGGTGGCTGAGCCGTACAGTCGGCGGCTCAGCCGTACACCTGCCCGCGGCCGCGTCAGCGCTCCCCGTGCCGCTTCGCCGCTTCGCCGAACGGCAGGTCCATCCCCGACAGGTCGGCGCGGATGCCGTCACGCTCCACCGTGATGTTCTGGAGGCGTACATAGCCGGGGACCTCCGGCAGCTGGAAGGAGAGCGACAGCCGCTCCGACAGCTGCGGCTGCGTCAGCTTGGTCAGCCCCGACATCAGCGATGGATCGATGCCGACCTTCTTCAGCAGCCAGGGGTGCTCGGCGACGACATCGACGAGGTTCAGCCGCATCACCTTCTGAGCGAAGCGGGGTGCCCCGGTGACGCGGTGCAGTTCCTCCTCGCTGCGCAGCGTCTCCTTCATCGCCGACTGCGGAACGCCGAGGCGCTTCGCCAGCGAAGGAACGGAGAGCAGCGCCTTCGCCTGCTGCATGTTCCGGCGGACCTCGTTCGCCGCCTTACGGGTGAGCTGGAGGCCCGCGTGGTCGCCGGGCCGGTAGGTGGCCAGATCCGCGATGTCGAGCCGCATACCGGTGATGTCGGTCTCGATGCCGCGTCCGCCCACGCGGCGGATGTGCGCCTCCGCCCGCATCCGCAGATCGTGGCCCGCGACCGGCAGTTTGCCGACCGCGAGCACCGAGTCGCGCCCCTGCTCGGTGAACTTCACCTGCGAGGAGCCGAGCTCCCGGTTGAGGTCGTCGAACGACAGCAGCACATTCCCCTGCATCCGGCCGATGACCGCGCCCCGGATGGACGTGGGGAGGCTCCCGTTGAGCCGGATGTCGGACGCCGAGGCCTCGACCTTCGCGAGCGAGACACGGTCCGCCGCGACGTCGGGGATGGCGACGTCGACCTTCTCCAGGCGCTTGTCGGCCATCTGGGTGAGGAAGGGGAAGCCATGGATCGTCACCTCGGGCTCGGCGGCCAGATCGAGGGAGTCCTTCAGCTTCTCCTGGGCCTTCTGCTCGGCGTACAGCACGGCCCAGCGGTCGGCGACCACCAGGAACGCGGCACACACGAGTACGGCGACCACTGCCTTGAGCGCGAGCGGCACGGCGGCGAATCCGCCGCGTCCGCGCCTGCCCCGCCCGTGGTCCGGCGGAGCCCAGTCCTCGTCGGCCTCCTCGTCGTCCGCCCGGAGCCCGAGCCCCAGCACGTCGTCGTCCTCGGGCGGGCCGTGGCGCCGGCTGTCCAGGGACCGGTCCGGGGACGGGTCCACGGAGCGGTCCGCGGCCCCGCCCCCGAAGTCGTCCACGGGGTCTGCGAGCGCGGCGAGATCCTCGTAGGGATTGCGGGGGGTGCGTGACGACGGATGCGGCTGTGGGGGTATGCGTGTGGGGGGTCGCATCGGAGTATCCGATCACAAAGGGCGCCCTCGGTTGCAAGTTTTACGGCCGGTACTCGGCCAATGCGAGCGATTTCACGTCAGGAATGGCGTGTTGGGAACGGACCTGCTGCTGCCTATGGCCGTTATGTCCCCTGTGGGGGCTGGTCTCGTACGGCGTCGGTGGAGCCTGTTGCGGGCGGTCCTCCAGCCTCTGGACGCCTACCTCGACGAGGGGCGCGGCTCCCACCACGGCGAGCCGGTGTGAGGCCCCCCGCCCGACCTGACGGCATGTCAGGCGAGCCGTCCTGACCGCTGTGCCCGGCAGAAACGTGACGGCCCGGCAGAGTGGTCCCTGCCGGGCCGTACGTACGCGTGAGCCGTCCGGGCGCTTACTGCACGACCGTGATCCGGTCCGCCTTCGGCGGGGCCAGTGGCGAGTCCGCAGAGGAGTGGGCGGCGAAGTACGCCGTGAGCGCGTCCAGGTCCGACGCCCCCACGTACTTGTTCCTCCCGTCCTTGAAGACGGGGAAGCCGTCGCCGCCGCCCGCCAGGAACTCGTTCATCGCGACGCGGTAGGTCTTCGCCGGGTCGATCGCCTCACCGTTCAGCTTCACCGAGTCCGTGACGATCCGGGCCGCGCCGGTCTTCCTCGTGTCCAGGGTGTAGGTGAAGCCCTCCGAGACCTGGAGGATCTTGGGCGAGGCCTCGTTCGGGCCGCTGACCTGCTGCTGGAGTGCGGTGATGAGCTGCGCGCCGGTCAAGTCGACGGCGGTCATCATGTTGGTGAACGGCTGCACCGTAAAGGCTTCGCCGTAGGTCACCACGCCGTCGCCCTCGCTTCCCGACGCCTTGTGCACGAGGTCGGAGCGGATGCCGCCCGGATTCATCAGGGCGATCTGCGCGCCCCCCTTGTCGGCCGGGGCCAGCGCCTCCAGCTGGGCGTCGCCGATGACGTCCCCGAGCGGCGACTCGTACGTACCGGCGCCGCGGCCCGGGATGTCGGCGGCGATGTGGCCGACCGGCTTGTTGGCGACCGGCGCGGCCAGCGTGTTCCAGCGCTGGATGAGCGAGGTCATATCGGCGGCCTTGGGCTGGTCGCGGCGCACCACATGGTTGGCCGACGCGACGCCCGTCCGCACGATGTCGTGGGTGCGGCGGTCGTAGGTGAGCGTGGTGTCGGTGTAGAGCTTTCCGAACGAGGACGCCGAGGTGACCATGCGCGGCCTGCCCGCCGGGTCCGGGACGGTGCAGACGTACGCCTGGTGCGTGTGGCCGGTCACCAGCGCGTCGACCTTCGGTGTGATGCCCTTGGCGATGTCCACGATGGGCCCGGAGACACCGTCGCCCGGTCCGGGGCTGTCGCAGTTGTCGTTGTACGCGCCGCCGGCGGGGACGCCGCCCTCGTGGACGAGCGCGACGATCGACTTCACACCGCGCTTGTCCAGCTCCTTGGCGTACCGGTTGACCGTCTCGATCTCGTCGTGGAACTTCAGGCCCTTGACGCCCTCGGCGGAGACGATGTCCGGGGTGCCCTCCAGCGTCACGCCGATGAAGCCGATCTTCACGCCCCGGTGCTTCCAGATCGTGTACGGCGCGAGGATCGGCTTGCCGGTCTTCTCGTCCGTGACGTTGGCGGCGAGATAGGGGAAGTCGGCCCCCTGGAACACCTTGCCGTCCTGGTAGCAACCGTCCTTGGGGTGGCAGCCGCCCTTCTGCATCCGGGTGAGCTCCGCCCGGCCCTCGTCGAACTCATGGTTGCCGACGCCCGTCACATCGAGATCGAGCTTGTTCATCGCCTCGATGGTCGGCTCGTCATGAAAGAGACCCGAGAGCAGCGGGCTCGCACCGATCATGTCGCCGGCGGCGGCGGTGATGCTGTACGGGTGGCCCTTGCGGGCCGTGCGCAGCGAGGTGGCGAGGTATTCGACACCGCCGGCGTCGATCTTCTCCGTGGTGCCGTCCGGGTGTTGCCGGGTGACCTGGCCGGAGGATCCGGCGGGCGGCTCGAGGTTGCCGTGGAAGTCGTTGAAGGAGAGCAACTGCACGTCGACGGTGCGGCCGTGGCTGTGCCCGGTTCCGAGGCCCGGTGCGGGTGCGGGGCCGCGCGCGGTGCTGTCGGCCCCGGCCGGTACCGCGGCGGAGAGCACGCCGGCCGCCGCGGCGAGGACGGCCGCACTCGTCGTCAAGCGGCGCACCAACCGTCGCCGTTGAGGTCTCGCTGACATGAATTCCCCTTCGTGGACAGCGACAAGAGAGCTGAGGGTGGTCGAGTCGACGGGCAGCCTACGGTCAACGCGCGTAGCGCGTCAGGGTTGTGAAGTAACGAGGGGGTTGCGGGAGGGTGTCCGTTCACCCGTCCGGGCTGAGGGGGCGGCCTGCGCCGGGTGGCGTGCGGGGCGCGCCCGGCGCGGATACGGCGGCTGAGCGGACGCCGGAGGGGCTCCGGAGCGGTGGGCGAGTCGTAGGCTCAGGACATGAGCAACGTGGTGGACGGGACGGGCGCGGTGCGAAGGATCGAGGTTCTGGACGAGGTGACGCCCGAGGCGGCGCGAGTGGTCTCGGAGCTGCTGGAGGAGGCGGCCCGGGTCGACGGTCAGCCCGCCGTGTCCGAACAGGGGCGGCTGCAACTGCGGGGCGGGCGCCGTGAGGGCGTACGGCATCTGCTGCTGCACGAGGACGACGGTGAGGGCGGCCGTACGCTCGCCGGTTACGCCCAGTTGGAGGAGACGGACCCGGTCGAGGCGCCTGCGGCGGAGCTCGTGGTCCACCCCGGGTACCGGGGGCGCGGCCACGGCCGGGCGCTGGGGGGCGCGCTCCTGGACGCGTCCGGGAAGCGGCTGCGGGTCTGGGCGCACGGAGGGCACCCGGCGGCCCGGCATCTGGCGCAGGTGCTGGGGATGTCGCTGTTCCGCGAGCTGCGGCAGATGAGGCGGCCTCTGGCGGATCTCTCACTCGCCGAACCGGTGTTGCCGGTGGGGGTGAGGGTACGGACGTTCCGGCCGGGCCAGGACGACGCGGCCTGGCTGGCCGCCAACGCCGCTGCCTTCGCGCACCACCCGGAGCAGGGCTCCCTCACGCAGCGGGACCTCGAGGACCGCATGGCCCAGGTGTGGTTCGAGCCGGAGGGGTTCTTCCTCGCGGAGAAGGAGGGCCGGATCGTCGGCTTCCACTGGACCAAGGTGCATGCGGCCGAGCAGCTGGGCGAGGTGTACGTCCTCGGCGTCGTCCCCGGCGCCCAGGGCGGAGGCCTGGGCAAGGCCCTCACGGCGATCGGCCTCCGCCACCTGGCGGCGGCGGCGCTGCCGACGGCGATGCTCTACGTGGACGCCGACAACGTCCCGGCGGTGACGGTGTAAGAACGCCTCGAGTTCACGACGCACGAGACGGATCTGAT
>NZ_JBQQBW010000166.1:0-11438 GCF_052245415.1 Streptomyces sp. 8N706
CTGGCACCCTGATGTGGGCGGACCTCCTCGACACGCTCCGCGAACTCGGCGTACCCGTCGGCGACCACCGCCCCGGTACCCCCACGGCACCTGCCCTGATGTCCGGCCTCGACCGCTTCACCGGTGACTACCGCAACGGCGACACCTCCTTCGCCGTCCGCGCCCACCGCGACGGCAGCGCCCTGCGCCTGACGGACGCCACCGGGCTCGTCGCCGACATGACCCTCCATGACGACCTGGTCTTCACCGCCCGGCGGATCGACACCGACACCGCCCCCTACACCGGCCGGTTCGTCACCGACCCCGCCACCGGCGACGTCACCCTCATGCAGCTCGGCGGCCGTTCCGCCCGGCGGGCGACGACCGCGTAACTCCCACTCACCGCCCGCGCCCCGCCCGGGTCATCGCGCACCGGTCGGCCCGGCCGACGGGCCCACCCCCCCTTCGCATCACCTTTCCGACCTTTCCCTGCCGGCTTCCGGGCCCCAGCCCTGGCACCCCCGCGCCCGGAAGCCATCTTCCCTGGAGGTACAAACGTGGCTCGCGCCGACGTGCCGGTGAACCGGGCAGTCCCCGACCAGACCGAGTTCTGGCGGGGCCGACTGGACGGCGTCCCGCCCCTGGAGCTGCCGGCCGACCGGCCGCGCCCGGTCATCCGGTCGACCAGCACCGCCACCCACGAGTGCGAGCTCCCCGCCCCCGCCGCCGCGGCGCTGACGGAGCTGGCGCACGGCCACGGCGCCACCCCCACCGCGGTCCTCGCGGCCGCCGTCACCGCCCTGCTCACCCGCTACTCCGGGCAGGAGGACATCGCCCTCGGCACCGTCTCCCCGCACACCGGCCACACCGTCGTCCTGCGCACCGACGTCGACGCCGCGGCGCCCTTCACCAGCCTGCTGCGCCACACGGCCCGCGGCCTGGGCGACGCCCTCGCCCACGACGGCGTTCCCTTCGCCGAACTCGTCGACGCCCTCGCCCCCCAGCGCGACACCAGCATCACCCCCTACGTCCAGGCAATGGTCGCCGTCCTCGACGAACTCCCGGCCGGGCAGCAGGACTTCGACCCGCTGGACCTGTCCGTGGAGATCGCCGCCGTCGGGATGCGCATCCGCGTCCGTCACAGCACCGCCCTCTTCGACGAAACGACCGTCGCCCGCCTCGCCGGACACCTCGCCGTCCTGCTCACCGGCGCCGCCGCCGACCCGTCCCTGCCGCTCACCGCTCTGCCCCTGCTCACCGACAGCGAGTTCGAGCAGGTCGTACGCGCCTGGAACGACACCGCGCGCGAGGTCCCCACCGGCACCTTCCCCGAGCTGTACGCCGCCCAGATCGCCGCCCGCCCCGACGCGACCGCTGTCATCGACGAACACGGCCCCGTCACCTACCGCGAACTGGACGAGCGGGCCAACCGGATCGCCCACCACCTCATCGAACGGGGCGCCGGCCGTGACTGGTTGGTCGGCCTCTGCGTCGAGCGCGGCGCCACCATGGCCGCCGGCCTGCTCGGCATCATGAAGGCTGGCGCCGCCTACCTGCCGCTCGACCCCGCCTACCCGGCCGACCGGCTCGCGTACATGCTCCAGGACTCCGGCGCCCGCATCGTCATCACCCAGCGCGAGCTGCGCGACCGGCTGCCGGACACCGGCGCCGTCCTCGTGGACCTCACCGACGACTGGGCCGCGCTGGACGCTCACCCGGCCACCGCCCCCGACGTGACGCTCGCGCCCGAGGACCTCGCGTACGCCATCTACACCTCCGGCTCCACCGGCCGCCCCAAGGGCGTACTCGTCTCCCACACCGGCATCGGCAACCTGGCCGCTGTCCAGGCCGAGGCGTTCGACGTCACCCCCGACAGCCGCGTCCTCCAGTTCGCCTCCGCCAGCTTCGACGCGGCGTTCTGGGAAGTGTGCATGGGCCTGCTGACCGGCGCCGCCCTGGTCATGGGCTCCAAGGAGACCCTCGCGCCCGGCGAGCCGCTCGCCGCCTACGCCGCCGAACACGGCGTCACCCACGCCACCCTTACCCCGGCGACCGTGGCCGTCCTCCCCGAGGGCCGCGGCCTGCCCGACGGCGCCACGCTCATCGTCGCCGGCGAGGCCAGCACCGCCGACCTGGTCGCCCGCTGGTCCCACGGCCGCCGCATGATCAACGCCTACGGCCCGACCGAGACCACCGTCTGCGCCACCATGAGCGGCCCGCTCAGCGGCGCGACCGTCCCACCGATCGGCACCCCCATCGCCAACTTCCGGGTGTACGTCCTCGACGACGCCCTGCGCCCGGTCCCCGCCGGCGTACGCGGCGAGTTGTACATCGCCGGCGCCGGCCTGGCCCGCGGCTACCACGGACGGCCCGGCCTCACCGCCGAACGTTTCGTCGCCAACCCCTACGGCGCCCCGGGCGAGCGCATGTACCGCTCCGGCGACGTTGCCCGCTGGAACGCCGACGGCACCCTGGAGTACCTGGGCCGCGCCGACGACCAGGTCAAGGTGCGAGGCTTCCGCATCGAGCTCGGCGAGATCGAGAGCGCCCTCACGCTCCACCCCGACATCGCCCAGGCCGTGGTCGTCACCCACAACACCAACCTGATGGCCTACGTCTCACCCTCCGGCGAGCGCCGCCCCACCCCCGACGACCTGCGCGCCCGACTCGCCGACGGCCTGCCCGAGCACATGATCCCCTCGACGATCGTGGTGCTCGACACCCTGCCGCTCACCCCGAACGGCAAGGTGGACCGCAAGGCCCTGCCCGACCCCGCCACCGTCCAGGAAAGCGCAGGCACCGACCGCTCCGCCCCCCGCAGCCCCGTCGAGGAGACCCTCGCCGGTGTCTGGTCCGAGGTCCTCGGCATCGACACCATCGGCGTCCACGACGACTTCTTTGCCCTCGGCGGCAACTCCATCCTCTCCGTCCGCGCCGTCTCCCGGATGCGCGCGGCGCTCGGCATCAGGCTGCCGCCCCGCGTACTCTTCGACACCCCGACCATCGCCGAACTCGCCGCCTCCGTCGCACCCGCGGAGTCCATCGAGGACTCCTCCATCCCGGTCGTCCCTCGCGACGGCGCCCTGCCCATGTCGTACGGCCAGCAGCGCCTGTGGTTCCTGGAGGACTTCGACCCCGGCAGCGCCGAGTTCCACACCGCCACCGGTCTGCGGCTCACCGGCGCCCTCGACACCGACGCGCTGCGCGCGGCCGTCCAGGACCTGACCGCCCGCCACGATTCGCTCCGCACCACCTTCGGCGTCGTCGGCGGCCGCGGCGTCCAGGTGGTCCACCCGCAGCTCGCCCCCGAGTGGCGCACCGAGGACCTCACCGGCGTCGCTGCCGCGCTGCGCGAGGACCGGCTGCGAGAGCTCGCACGCGCCGAGACGACCCGCTCGTACGAACTGACGACCGGCCCGCTGGTACGCGTCCTGCTCGTCCGCCTCACCAACGACGAGCACGTGTGCGTCCTCGGCATGCACCACATCGTCACCGACGGCTGGTCCATGGGCATCGTCACCCGCGAGCTCGGCGAGCTGTACGCCGCGCGCACCCAGGGCCGCGAGCCCCGCCTCGGCGACATCACCGTGCAGTACCCCGACTTCGCCGCCTGGCAGCGTGGCCGCCTCGAAGGCGGCGGCCTCCTCGACCGGCACCTGGACTGGTGGCGCGAGCGCCTCGGCGGCGTCACCCCGCTGGAACTGCCCACCGACCGGCCCCGCCCCGCCGTACGCTCTTCCGCCGGTGCCACGTACACCTTCCCCGTCCCCGCCGGCACCACCACCGCCCTCAAGGACCTCGCGCAGCGGCAGGGTGCCACCCTCTTCATGGCGCTGACCGCGGCGGTGAAGGCGGTCTTCGCCCGCTGGTCGGGCCAGGAGGACATCGCCGTCGGCACGGCCTCCTCCGGCCGCAATCACAGCGACCTGGAGAACCTCGTCGGCTTCCTGGTCAACACGGTCGTGCTGCGCTCCCACGTCGACCCCGACATGTCGTACGGGGACCTGCTGGCGCAGCTCAAGGAGACCGTCTTGGAGGCCTTCGCCCACGAGGACGTGCCCTTTGAGCGCCTGGTCGACGCCGTCGGCGCCGCTCGCGACACCAGTCGCACCCCCCTCGTGCAGGCCATGGTCGTCCTGCAGAACGCGCCGAGCGACCGCGTCCGCCTGCCCGGCCTGCGTACCGCCGACTACCCGGTGCACCGCGAGGCCGCGCCGTTCGACCTGACCGTCGAGTTCTTCGAGACCGACGACGGGCTCACCGCCCAGGTGGGCTACAGCACCGCCCTGTTCGACGAGGCGACCGTCGCCCGCTTCGCCGGGCACCTATCCACCGTGCTGTCCGCCGCCGCGGCCGAGCCCGACCGCGCCCTCGCCACCCTGCCGATGCTGACGGAGGGCGAGTACGAGCAGGTCGTACGCGGCTGGAACGGCGCCCACACCGACACCCCGACCGGGACGTTCCCGCAGCTCGTCGAGGCGAGCGCGCGCCGCCGCCCCGACGCGCCCGCTGTGGAGGACACGCACACCGTCCTCAGTTACCGCGAACTGGACGAGCGGGCCAACCGGCTCGCCCACCACCTCCGGTCCCTCGGCGCCGGACCCGGCACGTTCGTCGGCCTGTGCCTCGAGCGCGGCGTGGAGACGATCGTCGGCCTGCTCGGCATCATGAAGGCTGGCGCCGCCTACCTGCCCCTGGACCCCGGCTACCCGGCGGACCGGCTGGCCTTCACGCTCCAGGACTCCGGTGCCCGGATCGTCCTCACCCGCACCGAGCTCGTACGGCGCCTGCCGGACACCGGCGCGGTCGTCGTGGACCTCGCCTGGGACGGCGGAAAGCTCGCCGCGCTCCCCACCACCGCACCCGAGCCCGGCCCGCGCCCCGACGACCTCGCGTACGTCATCTACACCTCGGGCTCCACCGGCACCCCCAAGGGCGTCCTCGTCCCGCACCGCGGCATCGGCAACCTCGCTGCCGCCGAGATCGAGCGGCTGGAGGTCACCGAGGACAGCCGCGTCCTGCAGTTCGCCTCCTCGTCGTTCGACGGCGCCGTCATGGAAGTCCTGATGGCCCTGCCTGCGGGCGCCACGCTCGTCCTGCCGCCGCACGGACCGCTGGCCGGCGAGGCGCTCCAGACCTTCCTGCGCGAACGCCGCATCACCCACACCCTGCTGGCGCCCTCCGCCGTGGCCACCCTGACGCCCGAGGGCCTCGACGGACTGCGCACCCTGGTCGTCGGCGGCGAGGCCAGCACCGGCGACCTGGTGGCCTGCTGGTCGGCCGACCGGCGGATGATCAACGCGTACGGGCCCACCGAGTCCACCGTCGTCGCCACCATGAGCGCACCGCTCACCGGCGGGGCGGTGCCACCCATCGGCACCCCACTGCCCAACACCCGCATCCGGCTGCTCGACGCGGCACTCCAGCCCGTACCCGTCGGCGTGCCCGGCGCGCTGTACATCGCCGGCCCGCACCTGGCACGCGGCTACCACGGGCGGCCCGGCCTGACCGCCGAGCGGTTCACGGCCGACCCGGACGGCGCACCGGGCGACCGCATGTACCGCTCGGGTGATGTGGCCCGCTGGCGGGCCGACGGCAGCCTCGAGTACCTGGGCCGCGCCGACGACCAGGTCAAGGTCCGCGGCTTCCGCATCGAGCTCGGCGAGATCGAGACCGCGCTGGGCCGCCACCCGGAGGTGCGAGACGCTGTGGTAGTCGTCCACCGCGACGAGGCCAGCCGGGCGCGCCTGGTCGCCTACCTCGTGGCCGACCGCGACATCACTACCGGTGAGCTGCGCTCCCACCTCGCCGGCTCGCTGCCGGACTACATGGTGCCCGCGCTGTACATGCCGCTGGAGCGGCTGCCGCTCACTCCGAGCGGCAAGGTCGACCGGCGCGCCCTGCCCGAACCGGACGTCCAGGCGGGCCGGCTCGGCTCCGACTACACCGCGCCGCGCGACGCGACGGAGGAGATCCTCGCCGCCGTTTGGGCGGACGTCCTCGGGGTGGAGAGGGTCGGCGTCCACGACAACTTCTTCGACCTGGGCGGCGACTCGATCCTGTCCATCCAGGTCGTCTCCCGTGCCCGCCAGGCCGGACTCCACCTCACCTCGAAGCTGCTGTTCCTCCACCAGAGCATCGCTGGCCTGGCCGGTGTCGTCGGCACCGTCGACGAGACCTCCGGCGTCGAACCGGCCGAGGTCACAGGCCGGGTCGCCCTCACCCCCATCCAGGACTGGTTCTTCACCGAGCACACCGTCAACCCCCACCACTACGGCATGTCCGTCCAGGTCGAACTGGCCCCGGAGACCGACATCGCACTCCTGGAGCGCGCTCTCGGCGCGGTCGTCACCCACCACGACGCCCTGCGCATGCGCTACACCGGCAAGGGCACCGAGTGGATCCAGGAGTACGGCGGCGGCGACGCCCCCGCGCAGCCGCTGACCGTACGGGACCTGTCCGCCCTCGCGGACGCGGAGCGGGACGCCGCCCTGCACCAGGCCGCCCTCGCAGCGCAGCGCTCCCTCGACCTGACGAGCGGCACCCTGGTCAAGGGCCTGTTCTTCCGCCTCGGGCCGTCCCGGCTGCCCCGCCTCTTCCTGACGGTGCACCACCTGGTGATGGACGGCGTGTCCTGGCGCGTCGTCCTGGAGGACCTGGCCACCGCGTACGCGCAACTCGCCGAGGGGCGGACTGTCGACCTGGGCGCCAAGTCCAGTAGCTACCAGCAGTGGGCGCAGCGCCTGACCGCACACGTCCGCTCCGGCGCCCTCGACGACGAGATCGCCCACTGGCAGGAGACGTCCGCCGCCGTCCGCCGGCTGCCCCGCGACGGTCACGACGGCAGTGCCAACACCTTCGGGGACGCGGCCACGGCCTCCGTACGCCTCAGCCGCGCCGAGACCGAGGCCCTGCTGCAGCGTGTACCCGCCGGGTACCGCACCCACATCAACGACGTCCTGCTGACCGCCCTCGGCCGCGTCCTGCGCAACTGGGCCGGTGACCCGGTCACCATCGCCCTCGAGGGCCACGGCCGCGAGGAACTCTTCGACGACATCGACCTGTCCCGCACCGTCGGCTGGTTCACCACCATCCACCCCGTCACGCTGGACGTCCCCGACGGCGACTGGGGGCAGGCCCTCAAGTCCCTGAAGGAGCGGCTGCGGGCCGTCCCGGGCCGCGGCATCGGCCACGGCGCCCTGCGCCACCTGTCGGAGCCGGGCAGCCCCGCGCACACCGCCCTCGCCACCGTCCCGCACCCCGAGATCAGCTTCAACTACCTCGGCCAGTGGGACGGCGCCACCCGCGACAGCGGCCTGGTGCGCGCCCGCCTGGCGCCGCTCGGTGCCGACCAGGCCGCCGAGCAGCCCCGCCCGCACCTCATCGACATCGTCGCCGCCGTCGGCGACGGCGAACTGCGCATCGACTGGATCCACGCTCCCGGCGTCCACCGCACCGACACCGTCCAGCGGCTCGCCGACGCGTTCCTCGCCGCCCTGCGCGGCGTGGTGGAGCACTGCCTGCGCCCCGAGAACGGCGGCGCGACACCGTCCGACTTCCCGCTGGCCGGGCTCGACCAGGCGGCCGTGGACCGGATCGTCGGCACGGGCCGCGACATCGAAGACATCCACCCGCTCACGCCCATGCAGAGCGGCATGCTCTTCCACACCCTGTCGGACCCGGGCGCCTACTCCGAGCAGATGACCTTCGAGCTCGACGGCGTCACCGACCCCGTCCTCCTCGCCCGCGCCTGGCAGCGGGTCGCCGACCACGTCGGCGTGCTGCGCTCCGCCCCGGAGTGGAAGGTCGTCGAGCGTCCGCTGATGGTGGTCCGGCGCCAGGTCGACATGCCCGTCACCCACCTCGACTGGCGCGCCCTGCCCACCGGCGAGCGGGACGAGGCGGTACGCCGCTTCCTTGCCGAGGACCGCGCCCGGCCCGTCGACCTGACCACCGCTCCGCTGATGCGGCTCACCCTCATCCGGCTGACGGACACCTCCGTCCGGCTGGTGTGCGCCTTCCACCACGTCCTCCTCGACGGCTGGTCCACCTTCGACGTCCTGGCCCAGACCCACACCGCGTACGCGGACCTTGCCGCTGGCCGGGAACCCGCGCTGCCCGCCCGCCGGCCCTTCCGGGCTTACGTGGACTGGCTGGAGCGGCAGGACCTGGACGAGGCCGCGGCGTACTGGCGCGAGACGCTCGCCGGCTTCGGCGCGCCGACTCCGCTGCCCACTGTCCGGCACACCGCGCCCGGCCACCGCACCGGCTCCACCGGGCGGATCGTGCGACGCCTGGCGCCGGAGGCCTCCCGCGAACTGTTCGACTTCGCCCGCAGGCATAGGCTCACGGTCAACACCGTGCTGCAGGGCGCCTGGGCGCTGCTGCTGGCCCGGCACGCAGGGGAGCGGGACGTGGTCTTCGGCGCCACCGTCTCGGGCCGCCCTGCCGACCTTCCGGGCGCCGAATCGATGATCGGCATGCTGATCAACACCCTGCCGGTCCGGGTCCGCGTCGACGAGACGGCCCCGGTCACCGCCTGGCTGGCGGATGTCCAGCGGGCCCAGGTCGAGGCACGCCAGTACGAGTACGTACCGCTGCCGCGCATCCAGGCGTGCAGCGCCGTCGGGCGTGGCGACGAGCTCTTCCGCAGCCTGGTCGTCTTCGAGAACTACCCCATGGACGACGAGGCCGCCGCCGCCCACGGGCTGCGCGTCCGCCGCCTCGCGGGCACCGAGGCCACCAACTACCCGCTCAACCTGATCGCCTACGCGGGCGAGCAGCTGGCCTACACCCTCGCGTACGACGCGGAGCTGTACGACGAGGAGGCCGCCGACCGGCTCTGTGGCCACCTGGAGACCCTGCTCACCTCGCTCCCCGCCGCCGACGACGACGTGCCGGTGTCCGCGGTGCTGATGCTCACCGGGGCCGAGGCCGAGCTGACCGTACGAACCTGGAACGACACCGCCCGCGAACTGCCCGAGGCGTCCCTTCCGGAGCTGTTCGCCGCCCGGGTTGCCGAGCACCCCGACGCCGTCGCCCTCACCTACGCGGGCGAGGACCTGACGTACCGGAAGCTGGATGAGCGGGCCAACCGGCTCGCCCACCATCTCACCTCCCTCGGCGCCGGCCCGGAAGACCTCGTGGGCCTGTGCCTGGAGCGCGGAGCGCACGCGGTCGTCGCGCTGCTCGCCGTCCTCAAGGCGGGCGCCGCGTACGTCCCGCTGGACGCGGACTATCCGGCCGACCGGCTGGCGTACATGATCGGCGACGCCGGGGTGAAGCTGCTCGTCACCGAGGCACAGCTGCGCGACAGGCTGCCCTCGTCCGGGGCCCGGATCGTCGATCTGGACCGGGACGCGACGGCGATCGCCGCTAGGCCCGGCGACACGGCGCCCGCGCCGTCCCCGGCGCCGGACCACCTCGCGTACGTCATCTACACCTCCGGCTCGACCGGCACCCCCAAGGGCGTGCTCACTGCCCACCGGGCCGTCGTCCGGCTGGTCCACGGGGCGGCGTACACGGACATCGGCCCAGGCGACACGGTCGCGCAGTTCGCCTCACTGTCCTTCGACGCGTCAACGTTCGAACTGTGGGCGGCGCTGCTGCGCGGGGCGCGGCTGGTCGTGCACCCGCCGCAGCTGCCCACGACGGCCGAGCTGGGCCGGTTCCTCAGGGAGCACGGCGTCACCCATCTCTGGCTCACCGCGGGCCTGTTCCACCAGGTCGCCGACGACGACATCGGTACCTTCGGGGACCTGCGCCAGCTCGTCGCGGGCGGCGACCGGCTCTCGCCGGAGCACTGCGCCCGGGTCCTGGACGCCCACCCTGCCCTGCGGCTCACCAACGGGTACGGCCCCACCGAGGCCACCACGTTCACCACCACGCACGATCTGCGCGGCGCCCTGGGCACGGGCTCCGTGCCGCTGGGCTCCCCGCTCGCCAACACCCGGGTGTACGTGCTGACTGAGGCGCTCGAACCGGCGCCCGTCGGCGTGCCGGGCGAGCTGTACATCGCCGGCGAGGGGCTGGCCCGCGGCTACCACGGCCGGCCCGGGCTGACGGCGGAACGGTTCGTCGCCGACCCGTTCGGCGCCCCCGGTGCGCGCATGTACCGCTCCGGGGACCTGGTGGCCTGGCGGCCGGACGGCACGCTGGAGTTCCTCGGTCGCACCGACGGCCAGGTCAAGATCCGCGGCTTCCGCGTCGAGACGGGTGAGATCGAGGCGGCGCTCGTGGCCCACCGGGCCATCGGCGACGCGGCCGTCGTCCCGCACACCGACCCCGAGTTGGGCCGCACCGTCCTGGTCGGCCACCTGGTCCCGGCCGGCTCCACTCAGGTGCCCGGTGCCGCGCAGCTGCGCGCCCACCTGGCGGCGTCGCTGCCCGAGCACATGCTCCCGGCGGCCTTCACCACTCTGGACGCGCTGCCCCTGACCGCCAACGGAAAGGTCGACCGGAAGGCGCTGCCCGCCCCGGAGCAGCGGCTCGCCACCGGCACGGAGTACGAGGCCCCAGCGACGCCCACCGAGGAGCTGATCTCCGAGGCCTGGCAGGAGCTGCTGGGCGTCGAACGGGTCGGCGTCCGCGACAACTTCTTCGAGCTCGGCGGCGATTCACTGCTCGCCCTGCGCACGGTGTCGCGGATCAACGCCCTCTTCAGGACCGACATGTCACCCCGGGCGCTCTTCGACCGGCCGACGGTCGCCGAGACTGCCGCCGGTGTCGAGGAGCTGATCCTGGCCGAGCTGGAAGCGGCTGCCGCAACCCCCTGACCCACACCCCACCCCTTCACCCCTTCACCCTTCATTCCGAAAGGTCCATCGTGTCCAACCCCTTCGAGAAGTCGGACCGTTCCTACGACGTCCTCGTCAACGAGGAGGGCCAGCACTCGCTGTGGCCCACCGGCACCGCCGTCCCGGCCGGCTGGGACGCCGTCCTCACCGACCGGCCCCGCGAGGAGTGCCTCGCGTACGTCGAAGCCCACTGGACCGACATGCGCCCGCGGAGCCTGCGCACCACCGCCGCCTGACGCCACCTCGACGCCCCGGCCCGGGCGTCCCGTCGCCGCCACCTCGGCGACGGGCGCCCTGGCACCGGGGCCCCGGCCATGGACGCCCCGGCTACCGGCGTCCCGGCCAGGGGGCACCCCGGTCGTCACCGACCCGGTGTCGGCGTCCGGTTACCACCGGCCCGGCACCGCCCCGGACATCAGCGCCGGGGGCCGTCTCCTCGACCCGCTGACCTGCACTTCCCTGGGGGATCCTTCCAATGAACACGCCGTCTTCCCGCGCGGACCGGATAGCCGCTCTTCCCGAACGACTCCGCGAGGCGCTCGCCCAGCGCCTGGCCGGCCAGGGCGTGGCCGCCGCGGCTACCGCCGCGCCCCTGGTACCCGCGGTGGCGCGCGACGGCGACCTGCGCATGTCCTTCGGGCAGCAGCGCCTGTGGTTCCTGGA
>NZ_JBQQBW010000167.1:0-11397 GCF_052245415.1 Streptomyces sp. 8N706
CGTACAGGAGCAGGCGGCCCTGGCCGACTTCGACCAGACGGCCCCCGAGGACGCGGTCGACCGCTACGCCAACACGGTCAACGGCACCGAGGTCAGCACCGCCGAGCGCTACCTCGTCCGCCTCACCGACCAGCCGCAGCTGTCCTCCCAGGACCTCGCGCTGGACAAGGACCGTGTCGACGCGGCCCTGTCCGGCCGGATCGACCGGATGCGCGCCGCCGAGTCCGCGCTGACCAACGCCGAGGCCACCCGGCTCGCCGAGGTCCGCGACAACGACGTCACCACGCTGGAGCTGCGCATCGCCCTGGTCGTCGTCTGTCTGCTGCTCGCCGTCGGCATCAGCATGTCGGCCGCCCGCTCCCTGACCCGGCCGCTGGCCGTGCTGCGGCTGGGCGCGCGCCGGGTCGCGGCCGACCCGGTCGCGGAGGAGCCGGTCCGGTACACCGGCCGCAACGACGAGTTCGCCGACGTGGTGAAGGCCGTCAACGAGCTGCGGGAGGCGGCGGTACGCCTGCACGGCCGCACCGAACAGCTCGGCGACGACCGCACCCGGCTGGTCGCCGAGCGGAAGCGTCTCGCGGACCAGCGGGAGGAACTGCTGCGCGCCCAGCGGGAGCTCACCGCGAACCTGGCCGGCATCGAGGACCGGGTGCACGGCAGTCACGTCAACCTCGCCCTGCGGACCCTCACCCTCGTCGAGCGGCAGCTCGGCGTCATCGAGGGGCTGGAGGACAGCGAGCAGGAGCCGGAGCGGCTCGACACCCTCTTCAAGCTCGACCACCTGGCCACCCGGATGCGGCGGCACAGCGAGAACCTCCTGGTCCTCGCGGGGGCCGAACACGGCACCGGACACACCGGACCGGTGCCGCTGCTGGACGTGATGCGCGCGGCGATCAGTGAGATCGAGCGGTACGAGCGCGTGGAGATCCAGGCGCTGCCGCCGCACGCCCGGATCGCGGGCTTCGCGGCCGACGCCATCAGCCACCTGGTCGCCGAACTCCTGGAGAACGCCACCGCGTTCTCCCCGCCGGACGCGAGCGTGGAGCTCTCCGGCTGGCTGCTGGAGAGCGGCGAGGTCATGCTCTCCGTCCAGGACGAGGGCATCGGGATGACCACCGAGCGGATGGAGGAGCTGAACGCCCTCCTCGCCGACCCGCACCCGAAGGAGGGGACCCCCACCCCCGACGAGGGCTCCGCTCTCGGGCTCGGGCTGTACGTGGTGGGCCGGCTGGCGGCACGGCACGGCGTCCGGGTGCAGCTGCGCGAGCAGAAGCAGGGCGGGATCGCGGCCGTGGTCGTCCTCCCGAAGTCGATCCTGCCCACGCGCCCGGCGCCGACCGGTGCGGGCGGGGCTCCGTCGCCCGGCAAGGGGACGGCCCCGGCGGTGAACCTTCCGGGTTCGGTGGCGGAGGCCAACTCCAACGCTCTTCCGCGGCGTGCCCCCGCCACGCTCGACTCCCAGTTCCCGCCGGGGCCGGCCGTCACCCCGGAGCCGGCCGCCCCGGCGCAGGAGCCTGCCACCGGGGAGCAGGAGCCTCGCGTCCCGGCGCAGGAGCCGAGCCTTCCCCCGCAGGAACAGGGCCTCCCCGCTCAGGAACCGGTCCTTGCCCCGCAGGAACAGGACCTGCCCGATCAGGAACCGGTCCTTCCTGTGCAGGACACGGCCGCTCCCGCGGCCGGAGCCACGGACCCGGCAGCGGACTTCGACGACGTCCCCCCACCCGGGTACGGAAGCGCCGCGGAGCCGGAGTCCGCGAGCCACGCGGCGGCTCAGGCGTCCCCCGGCCCGGACCCGCTCGGATCACAGCCCGCGCCCGCCCAGGATCCGTGGGCACCGCGGAGCCCGCAGACGGAGCAGCTGCCGCAGAGCTCGCCGGAGCCGCAGGAGCAGCGGCAGGTCCCGCAGGTTCAGCCGAACCACCCGGCGGCGCCCGAGCCCGCACCTCTGGCCCTGACGTCCGACGATCCGCTGGTGGCGGCCGCCGAGCGGGCCGTCGCGGAGGCCGAAGCCGGCAGCGGCCGGTTCCCGGAGCCGGACGGTGACCCGGTCGACGGCGGAAACCGTCCCACGGCGCCGGGCGGGCAGCCGCCCTTCACACCCGACGCGAGTGGCCCGTACGCCATCGGCCCCGATGAGCACGCACGTGCCACGGACGCTCCGGCGGGCCGGGTCGACCAGCCGACGCAGCCCCTCCGCCTGCCCCGGCAGGCCGAGGACTCTCCCGCGCCGGACACCGCCGATGCCGCCCGGGCAGCGGAGCACCCGCACCACCCGTCGGGCGGCCCGGACACCGGTCGTCACGCCGGCCTGGCCCAGGTCCCCGGGCAGGACACCGGGCTCCCGGGGCGTGAGGAACCGAAGGCGCCCACGTGGGAGCGGGTCCCCGACAGCGGCACCGCCGGCGTCCTGGGTGACGGGCCGGTACGAGAGACCGCCGAGCGCGCCGGACAGGCCGAACGGCCGGAAGAGGAACGGTCCGACGGGACGGCGCCCCCGTGCGAACGCGTCACGGACAAGGGGCTGCCCAAACGGACGCCGAAGACCGTCGCCCCCACCGGCCCCAAGCGTGAGCGCACCGGTTCCGTCGACGCCGATGCCCTGCGCCGTCGGCTCGGTGGCTTCCAGCAGGGAAGCCGGAACGGCCGCCGTGATGCGGAGGCCGAGATCGTAGAACGAACCGGACAACACCAGACGGGGGCGCTGGACGAGGGTGGCACAGTCGAGGAGGCACGCGGTTGAACGCGTATACCAAACCCAGCCCGGGCCCGCAGGCCACTTCGAGTTATGGGGTGAGCCATGAGGCCCGGAACCTGCACTGGCTGCTGAGCAATCTGGTCGACGAGGTGCCCGGCGTCCACTCGGTCGCGGTGGTCTCCTCCGATGGACTGCTGTTGCTCTCCTCCGACCCGGGGCAGGCAGCGGCGCAGGCCGGCGAGATCCAAGAAGGCCCCAAGGGGTCGAGTGCGGACCTCGCCACGATCGTCTCCGGCCTCGCCGCCCTCACCAACGGCGCCTCGAAGCTGATGGATGCCGGCAACGTCAAGCAGACCATGGTCGCCATGGAGGACGGCAGCCTCTTCGTCATGACCATCAGCGACGGCTCGCTGCTCGGGGTGCACGCCACCCCGGACTGCGACATGAGCGTGGTCGCGTACCACATGGCGCTGTTCGTCGGCCGGGCCGGCCATGTCCTCACCCCCGAACTCCGCAGCGAACTGCGCAAGTCCATGGAGAGGGATCAGTGACCTCCTCGCCCAAGCTGCCGACACGCAGCGCGGACCGGAAACCTGCCCGCGTACGCCCGTACTCGCTGACCGGCGGCCGTACCCGCTTCGGCCATGTGCTGCTCGTCGAGACCTTCGTGGCGGCGCTCGACGCTCCGGAGGAGCGGCCCGAACTGACCTCCGGCGGTTGGGGCGACCGCGTGATGCCGGAGATGCGGATGATCGTCGAGCTGTGCCGCCGCATGCGCTCGGTCGCCGAGATCTCCGCGCTGCTGAAGATGCCGCTGGGCGTGGTCCGCGTGCTGCTCAGCGACTTGGCCGACCAGGGAAAGATCCGCGTCTACGGCTCCGGGCACGGCACCGGCCAGCCCGACCGCGCGCTGCTCGAAAGGGTGCTGAGTGGACTTCGCAGGCTCTGACGCCAACACCATGACCGCGGCGGCGGCCACCGAGGAGGGCCTGCAGAGCTGGCAGACGGACCGGTCGCGTGCACCCATAGCCACCAAGATCGTGGTAGCCGGAGGATTCGGCGTCGGCAAGACGACGTTCGTCGGCTCTGTCTCGGAGATCACCCCGCTCACCACCGAGGCGGTGATGACGCAGGCCAGTGCGGATCTGGACGACATCGCCGCGACTCCGGACAAGCTGACGACCACGGTCGCCATGGACTTCGGACGGATCACGCTCGACGCCGACCTGGTGCTCTATCTCTTCGGCACCCCCGGCCAGCAGCGCTTCTGGTTCATGTGGGACGACCTGGTGCGCGGTGCGATCGGCGCCGTCGTCATGGCGGACACCCGCAGGCTGGAGGATTCCTTCCCGGCGCTCGACTACTTCGAGAGCTGCGGACTGCCGTATATCGTCGCCGTCAACCACTTCGAGGGGACCCGGGCCTACGCGGTCCAGGACGTGCGCGACGCGCTGTCCGTACCGCCGCAGGTCCCCGTAGTGATCATGGACGCGCGGCAGCGGATCAGCGTCGTCGAGTCACTTCTGGACCTCGTCGGCCACGCCCTTGACGTCGCTCCTCAGTGACGTAGCCTCGGCCCCGCTTCGGAACACATCGTTCCCGTTTAAGTGTGAGAGAGAGCCCAGTCATGCGGAAGATACTCGTCGTGGGGGCCGGCCAGTCCGGTCTCCAACTCGCCCTCGGCCTGCAGTCGCAGGGCTACGAGGTCACTCTGATGTCGAACCGCACCGCGGACGAGATCCGCGCCGGCCGGGTCATGTCCACCCAGTGCATGTTCCACACCGCGCTGCAGCACGAGCGTGATCTGCAGATCAACTTCTGGGAGAGCCAGGCCCCCCGGATCGAGGGCCTCGGCGTCTCCGTCGCGGGACCGGAATCACAGCGACTCATCGACTGGGTGGGCAAGCTCGACGGTTACGCCCAGTCCGTCGACCAGCGCGTGAAGATGGCCGGCTGGATGGAGACGTTCAGCCAGCGCGGCGGTCAGCTCGTCATCCATGGCGCGGCCGTCTCCGACCTCGACTTCTTCGCGCGGAAGTACGACCTGGTGATGGTGTCGGCCGGCAAGGGTGAGCTGGTCTCGATGTTCGGCCGCGACGCCTCCCGCTCGCCGTACGACACCCCGCAGCGGGCGCTCGCCGTGAGTTACGTCCACGGGCTCGGCCCGCGCCCCGAACACCCGGACTACTATGCCGTCCGCTGCAACCTGGTGCCGGGCGTCGGCGAGCTCTTCGTCATGCCCACCCTCACCAACTCCGGCCGGGGCGACATCCTCTTCTGGGAGGGCATCCCCGGCGGGCCGCTCGACGTCTTCGACGGCATCAAGGACCCGAACGAGCATCTGGCTCTGACCCTGGAGCTGATGGAGAAGTTCACCCCTTGGGAGTACGCGCGCGCCACCAAGGTGGAGCTGACGGACGCCAACGGCACCCTCGCCGGCCGGTACGCCCCCACGGTGCGCCACCCGATCGGCCGACTGCCCAGCGGCGGGCTCGTCCTGGGCGTGGCGGACGTGGTCGTCGCCAATGACCCGATCACCGGCCAGGGCTCCAACTCGGCGTCGAAGTGCGCGGCCTCGTATCTGGCGAGCATCGTCGAGCACGGCGACAAGCCGTTCGACGAGGCCTGGATGCAGGCCACCTTCGACCGCTACTGGGAGACGGCCCAGCACGTCACCAAGTGGACGAACGCGATGCTGGCCCCGCCGCCGGAGCACATCCTGAACCTGATCGGTGCCGCAGGCCAGCTCCAGCCGGTCGCCGACCGATTCGCCAACGGCTTCAACGACCCGGCCGACTTCGAGAACTTCTTCTACGAGCCGGAGAAGGCGGAGGCATACCTCGGCGAGGTGGCGGCGCAGGCCCAGGGCTGAGGTCCTTCCCCCCGGCCCGCATGGCCGGACGGCAGCGGTACGGCCCGGCCTCGCGTGGAGCCGGGCCGTACCGCGACGGCCTTCCCGGGCGACCGGGCCGGCCCCCGGCCTGACCCGGACGGCGGCCGGGCGGGCCCCCGGACCCCACCTCGATGGCACCCGGTCCCGAGCGCCGTCAGTCCTTCGCCGGAGCGGTGTAGTTGTACCCGGTGTCGTCCTCTCCCGTCGCGGCCTCCGGGAGGTCCGGGGGGACGTACGTCTTCATCGGCCGCTCGCCGTCATCCGGCCGTACCGCCCCCAGCAGCGGGTTCGCCGCGATCGGCGAGATCTTCACGGCCGCTCCGGGCCTCGGTGCGTGCACCACCGTGCCGTTGCCGATGTACAGGGCCACATGAGTGGCCTTCGGGAAGTAGACGACCAGGTCGCCGGGGCGCAGTCTGTCGATCGGGACCTTCCTCAGTCGCCTCCACTGCTCCTGGCTGGTGCGTGGGATCGACCGGCCCGCGTGGGCCCAGGCCTGCTGCGTCAGCCCCGAACAGTCGAAGGAGTCGGGCCCCTCGGCGCCCCAGGCGTACGGCTTGCCGATCTGCTTCACCGCGTAGGTGACCGCCCGGAGGCCCGCCTTCGACGGAGTCCTCTCCCGGTTCAGCGCGCCCGAGCCCTTCAGGGCCCGCTGGGCGGTGTCGACTTTCTGCCGCTCCAGTCGGCCGATCTGCGCCAGCTGCTCCGGGGACAGCGAGGCGAGCAGCCGTTCCACCTCGTCCAGCCGGCTGCGCACGGCGTCCCGCTGCCGCACTTTCCGCTCCGCCAGGGTCTGCTGCCTGTCCAGCGTGGCCCGGGCCTCACCCGCCAGCCCGTTGAGGCGTCGCTCCCCCCGTTCGAGGCGGATCACGGCCGCCGCCCGCTCTCCCGCGGCCCGCTGGATCAGATGGCTCTCGTCGAGCACCGTCTGCGGGCGGCGGCTCAGCAGCAGCCTCAGATAGGGGGAGAGGCTGCCCGTCGAGCCCTGGTACTGCTCGCGGACCAGGCGTCCGGCGTTGTTCCGGCCCTCGGCGAGCATCGTCCGGACGAACGCGAGCTGGCTGCCCAGCTGCGTGGCTTTCCTTCGCTGCTCCTTGAGCTGCTCCTCGGTGGCGTTGTACGCCTCCCCGGCCTCCTCGGCTTCCCGGTAGTAGGTCTGAAGCTGCGTCAGCAGTTCTCGGACCGGCGGGTCGGCGGGGGCCGCGACGGAGGGTGGCGGTGGCGTGGACACCGCCAGCGCGGCGCCCGCGGCCACTGCCGCCGTGCGGACCGACCGTGCGAACCGTCCTGACACGGACTCACCTCCGGTGCTCATGGGTGTCAGTGCGTTGCCGCTGGGCGCTTTGCCCATCCCATGACCATATTTCAGAGATGGTCGTATTGTCGGTACCTTCCCCCGCGTCCCGCCCCGTGCGGCGTGTTACGGCCGTCCGAGGCCCGTCAAAAAACTCTCTGCCTACGAGTCGTCAGCCCGGCTTGGACCAGGGCCACTTGAGGCCGCCGCTCGAGGGGCGGCCCTCCGGCGCGTACGCGTACCTCCAGCCGCGCTGCAGGCCCAGCCGCTTGGAGTGACCGGCCGGGACCCGCAGATAGATGTGCACGGTCGGCTCCCCGCCGTCCGGGGCCGGCACCGGCACTTCGTACACCTTCGGCGGATGTCCCATGATCCCCACCAGCACCGGCAGCACCCTGCCGTCCAGGGGTCCGCCGACGAACGGGGTCTCCTCGCTTCTCACCGCGCCGTCCTCATCCGCCGGTGCCGGGGCCGCTGCCCCGCGGCTCGTCGTCCAGCAGGTGAGCGGCGTCGCCCATCAGGGGGATGACCCGTCGGGCGAGGGCGCCCACCGGGCCGTCCGCGTTCTCCAGGGCCAGCGCGGCCGAGGTCACCCGCGCGGTCTGCGGATCGCGGGCGGCGGTGGCGGTGAGCAGGGCGAGGAAGTGGTCGACGAGCCAGTCGCGCAGTTCGCCGGCGGACGGCTGTCTGTCCCTGGGGGAGGAGGCGGTCTCGTCCAGCCAGATCAGCGAGGCCGCCTCGACCGCGGTGATCCAGGTGCGCACCATCATCCGCAGCCGCGGTCCCGGCTCCGGTACCTCCATATGCAGCAGGATCTGCTCGGCCGCAGCCCGCCGGACCTCGTCGACGATCGCGTCCGTCCGGGAGGTCTCGCAGACGCTGCCGCCCTGGAGCAGCGCCGTGAAGCCCGCGTCGTGCTGGTCGACGAGGTCGAGATAGCGGTCGAGGGCTCGGGAGAGACGGCGGGTGAGTGGGCCGGTCTGCGGTTCGGCGAAGCACTGCTCGAGCTCATCGGCGGCGCTGCGCAGCGTGGCCTCGTACAGCTGCTGCTTGCCGCCGGGGAAGTAGCGGTAGACGAGCGGGCGGGAGACCTCGGCGGCGTGGGCGACGTCGTCCAACGAGACGTCCTCCGGGGCGCGGTGGGCGAACAGGCCGAGTGCGGCGGCGAGCAACTGGGCGCGGCGCTGCTCGACGGTCATCCTGCGGTACGCGACGTCGTGGCCGCTGCCGCCTGTGCGGGGGGACCGGGCCGTTGGGGCGGTTCCGCTGCCAGTCATATCCCGCAGCGTAACCGTCTTCCCGGGGGGTGAGCAGGCCGGGCGACCGCACGGCGGACGCCCCGGCCGCCGAGGAGGGGAATGCCCCGGCTCGACCGAGGCCCTCCAGCCGGGGGTCAGGGATTCGGGGTCGCCCGCCCTGTGACCACGGACGCGGCCCGGACCGGTCTTGCGGGACGGTGGTGCAGCACCGGGCGGTCCGCGGCGGTACAGGTGCCGGGGCTGGGGCCGGGTGGTACGGCGGTACGGCGTACGGGGCCGGGTGGTAGGGCGGGACGGCGCCGGGGTCGGAACGGTATGGCGGTATCGGGCCGGGGCCGGGCAGAACGGCGGCGGCGTCGCGGCCGGGTGGTGCGGAGCCGGGTGGTAAGGCTTGGGCGTCCGGGCCGGGGCCGGGGGCCGAGGTTCGATGCCGGGTACGGCCGTAGGGCGCCCGGCCGCGCGGGCGGCGAGCGGCCGATCCCGGGGGCCCGGCCGTTGCCCCGCCCGTTTCGGGCCGGCTACGCCAGCAGCCCGGAGCTCCGCCACAGCCTGCGGCCCACCCCGCGCATCAGCCCGACCTCGTCCAGGAAGTCCGTCAGCCGCCTGGCCCCCGTCTGCATCACCTCGCGCCGGTGCACGCTCGCCTTCACCTGCGCCACGGCCGCCCGCCGGTCGAGTCCCACGTCCGTGTACACCCGCGGGTTCACGAAGGCGAGCGAGAAGACCCGGGCCGCCTCACCCGCACTGATCCGGGTCAGCTCCGCCTCCCAGCGCGGACAGGAGACCATCTGGCGGCGCAGCTCCTCGCGCGCGTACCGGACATGGCGCGCCTCCTCCACCACATGGATACGCGTGACGCCGCGGATCAGCGGCTGGACCCGCTCGTCCGGGAACGTCAGCCGCTGCATGTAGTCGAGGATCTCCTCGCCGAGCAGGGTGCAGGCGAACGAACCGGGCGTGGTCGAGACCGTCTTGAGGACACGGGCGAGTTGGTGGTGCAGCCGGGTCACCGGGTACGCGGGTGAGCCGGCCTTCTGGATCAGCCGCGCGAACATCGTGGAGTGCCGGCACTCGTCGGCGATCTCGGTCAGGGCGTAGCGGACGTGCGCGCTGGTGACCGGCTTGTCGTAGATGTGCCGCACGAGCAGCTGCATCAGGATGATCTCGAACCAGATGCCGAGCGAGGCGAGCGACGCGGCCTCGTGCCGGGCGAGTTCCTTGCGCTGCTCCTCGGACATCTGCCGCCACAGCGGGGTGTCGTAGAGGGAGACCAGCTCCGGCGGCCAGAACCACTTGTCGTCCTCGAACGGGGCGTCCCAGTCGAGTTCGGCGTCCGGGTCGAACGAGTGGTGCGCCGAGGAGTCGAGCAGCCGCTGGGCGACCTGTTCCCGGTCCCGGAGCGGCCCGAGCCCGTCCCGGAGGGTGACGGTTTCGGGCGCGACGCTGTCTGGCGTGGTTGTCATCGCTGAGGGCACCTCGCTGTTCGGTTGTAGGGGGTGGGGCGGAGCGTGGGGCGGCGGGGCCGGAGTGGCGCGCCGGACGGCGCGGTAAGGGGTGGTGGACGCGTTCGGGCGTGCGGGGGGCGGCCCTCGGACGGCCGGCGTCACGGGGTCATCCCTTATGAGACTGCTTGTCAGCAAGGCCGTCAATCCCCTGCGCCCAACTCGTTGACTCGGCGGTAATCAACGTGTGAGCCTGCCAACTATCCGCCCCGGTACGGGTGTCCGTAAGGCAAGGAGGCGTCGATGACGACGCGCGAGTTCTATGTGCAGGATCCCGGAGACGAGCTGTGGCAGGTGCCGGCCTCGGGAGCCGCCCGCTTCGACTGGGACTACGACGACGGCCGGGACCGACTGCTCGCCCTCTACCAGAAGGGCAAGGACAAGCAGTGGGACGGGGCCAGGCGGATCGACTGGGATCTGGAGGTCGATCCGTATGATCCGCTCGGCACCCCGGACGAGTCGCTGCTCCTTTACGGCACCCGGTACTGGGGCAAGATGACCGAGCGCGACAAGGGGGAGCTGCGGCTGCATATGGGGTCGTGGCAGTTCAGCCAGTTCCTGCACGGCGAACAGGGCGCGATGGTGTGTGCGGCGCGGATCGTGGAGTCCGCCCCGGACCTCGACGCGAAGTTCTACTCCGCGACCCAGACCATGGACGAGGCCCGGCACGCCGAGATCTACGGCCGCTTCCTGCACGAGAAGGTCGGGATGCTGTACCCGATCAACGACAATCTCCAGGCCCTGCTCGGTGACACGCTCAGCGACTCGCGCTGGGACATGCCGTATCTGGGGATGCAGGTCCTGATCGAGGGGCTGGCCCTGGCCGCCTTCGGCATGATCCGTGACACCACCGACAAGCCGCTGCCGAAGCAGATCCTCGCCTACGTCATGCAGGACGAGGCCCGGCACGTCGCCTTCGGGCGGATGGCGCTGCGCGACTACTACCAGCAGCTCAGCGACGCCGAACTCCGCGAACGCGAGGAGTTCGTGATCGAGGGCTGCTATCTCATGCGGGACCGGCTGCGGGGCGCGGAGGTGCTGGAGAACTTCGGCATTCCTCTCCAGGAGGCCATTGAATTCACCGAGCAGTCGGAGTTTCTGCACCTGTTCCGGAAGCTGCTCTTCAGCCGGATCGTGCCCTGTGTGAAGGACATCGGGCTGTGGGGCGAGCGCCTTCAGAAGGCGTACGTGGACATGGGGGTGTTCGACCTCGGCGACTCGAACCTCGACCTGCTGATGACCCAGGACGAGGAGATGGCCGAGACGCTCGACAGACAGCGCTTCGCCGAGGAGGAGGCGGCCCGTACGGCCGAGGTGACCGAGACGATCGCCGCGGGGGCGGACACGACGGCGGCTCGGTCCGACGAGAGCTGAAGGCGGTCCGACGCGCCGCCGGTGCCTGCCCCGGACGGTTCGACGTCTGCTCCGGACGGGATCGACGCCTGCCCCCGGTTGCGCCCTGGCCCGACCCGACAGGCCGGCCCTGCCCCCAGGGGAGGGCGGGCCGCGGCCTGTCCGTCGCCCGTGTTACGGACGGATGGCACCGCCCGCACCGGCCGGCCGGTTCGGCGTGAGCGGAGCGCAACTCGCCCCTTACGAAGGGGAAATGAGGGGCTGGCGGCCGCTCCCTAAGGTCGTGGGGGTGAGGGGCCATGTCGAGCCGGGAACCGGCACACACGCACGCATGCTGCCCGGCTGGAGCACCATTCGCGGCCGAGTGGCCGTGGTGCTGGCCGTCCCCACCTGTCTGTTGC
>NZ_JBQQBW010000168.1:0-10912 GCF_052245415.1 Streptomyces sp. 8N706
TCGGCGGGCCCGGGCTGCCCGGATGCTGTGTCCGGCCGCATGGCTTCACCGACAGCGGGTGGCGCATGTGGGGTGGAACGTCCCGCACCAGGGCGATCAGCGACTTGTACGCATGCACGGCTCGGAGGGACATCGGTGCCGGAGCTTCTCCCCCACCGGCGACGACCGGGGTCGCCAGCCTTCGGCCGCTCCGTCCGGAAATTGCGTCCGGAGCGTATGGGGTATCCAACCGGGCAATTCCCCACCCACGTATGGACCGTACGGTTGTCCAGCATGTGGGGCGCGCTGTCGCCGGTGCCTTGTGCCGGCCGCGGTCGCCGGCTCCCTCTCGCCGGGGCACGGCCGCATCGGGCGCGTTCGGGCCGGGCCGGAGCCGCCCCCCATGGCCCGCCGGGTCTCGGTGTATCTCTCCACTGCCGCATTGGATCCGCCGTAACGACAGGATTTCATGGGTGCGTCGGGAAAGGCACCATGCCGTGGCTGAAGAGCGTCCGTACCGGCTTCGCCGCGAGCCGCGCGCCGCGCATCTCCTCCCCTCACCCGGCCGGCCTGCGCAATGGCCTGCGCGGCCTGACACCATGAAAGCAACCGGAAAGACCGGAAAGGAAACGCCCATGCCCGATGTGCGCCAGGCCCATGTCTCCGACCACCGCGCGATCCTCGAGTGCATACAGCAGTGGTGGGGCGACTCCCGCACTCCCGACCAGGCCCGTCAATTGTCCCTGCTACTGCCGAAGTTGTTCCTGCAGCACTTCTCCAGCACCAGCCTGGTGCTGGAGGACGCCACCGGGATCAAGGCGTTCCTGGTGGGTTTCCACTCCTCCGACAACGAGGACGAGGCGTACATCCACTTCGTAGGAGTGGACCCGGACCTGCGGGGGCAGGGCGTGGCTCGCGGCCTCTACACACTGTTCTTTCAGCGTGCCGCCGAGGCGGGCCGCAGCAAGGTACACGCCATCACCTCGCCTGCGAACACCGGGTCCGTGGCGTTTCACCGGGCCATGGGGTTCGAACTCGAAAAGGGTGATCGCGAGGTCGAGGGCCTGCCCCTGCACAGCGACTACGACGGCCCCGGGCAGGACCGGGTGTGCTTCTCCAAGAGGATCGGGGACCGCACGCGGTGACGCAGGTCCTCAGCGGGGGCCGACGGGCGGCACCCGCCGAGGGGAGGCCAGCAGGAAACGGGCGCCGCTTCGGGCGGCCTGATGTTCCGAGACCTGCCATCCGGCACGTTCCAAGGCCCGGCTCAGCCTGTCGAGCTCCTCTTCCAGACGTGCCCGGCCTGTAGCCGCGGGCTCCCGCGCGGGCCACGCCCACTCCACGCGGACCGCGTCGGCCTGGGGCCAGGCCACCACCCGGTAGCCACGCTCCGTCCGCTCGCCGGAGACACCGATCGCCGACGGCGCGCAACCGGCAGCCTCCAAGGCCAGCGCCGCCGCCGACAGCAGATGCGCCCGTTCCCAGGGGCAGGGGATGTCCGTCTCACCGGCCCGGTTGGTCATACGTCGCAGCTGGAGCAGTCCTTCCCAGGCGCTGCGCACCTCCTGGTCCCGGCCACAGCCGTGGTCTCCCGGTTCGGTCTCGTCACCCGTCCGGGCAGCGAACACCCCCGGCTGGCCCGGGGCCTCGGCGGCCGGGCCGGCGGGAGCAGGAGGCGGTTCGAGCAGCTGCTCGCGGAGCCTCCAGCCGACGGGAGTCAGATAGCAGCGGCGCGGCGGCTTCGGGTGCCGGAACGCCCAGCCGCCTGCGACCAGCGCCTGCATCTGCCCGGGTGTGCCCCTCAGCAGACCGGTCTGCGGATCGGCCGCCTTCACCAACCGTTGCTGCTCCCGCGTCGGCTTGGCCACCCGGCCATTCTCCGCCAGGTGGGTCCGCGAACGCCCACCCGTACCGCGAAGAGTTCCCCTCTCCACGGACTCATGTGCTGCCGAGCCTCCATGCAAAGAGACAAGGGATTCCCGCCAGGCCAGGTTCCGGTGTGCAGGGAAGGAGTGTCCCCGGCGCCACCCCTCTGGGGCCGGCGGGCCGGCGGTGTCAGACGAGCTTCTCCAGCCGAGCGTGGAGGTGCGTCACATAGCGCTCAGACTCCGGCTTCATCAGCACACTGCGCAGAAGGCGCGCGCCTTCCGCGTCAGCCGTGACGCCCGGGTGGCGCGCCGCGAAGGCACGAGCGTCCGCTCGGAGCGTGCTGAGGAAGACCGGGTCGGGTTCGGTCATGCCGTGCTGGAGGACGCGCGCCGAAGCCTGGTCGATGGCCGAGAGGGCAGCGGGTTCCGTGACGGGGAAGTAGGAGACGATGTCGAGTTCAGGTGCCTGATAGAGCGTCAGGAAATCGGAGGAATCGATCAGTTGCGACCACTGGAGTGCCGCCCGGCGCCCTGCTGCCAGTACGGTGCCCAGGCCGTCGGGCGTGGGCGGCAGGAGCTGGAAGGTGAGCCAGAGAGCTGCCGCGGCGGCTCCGGCGCGGGAGCATTCGAGGCTGATCTCTCCAAGATGCAGCTCGGTGGAGGTGAAGTAGGTGTACGGGGAGTCGTGGAGGTAGAAGCGTCCGACGTCCGGGTCGGCGAAGAGGACCGCCCCGCAGCCGTAGGGTTGCAGCCCGTGCTTGTGCGGGTCGACGACGACGGAATCGCACTGCGCGATGGCCCGCCACGGTGCCTCCGCCAGTCCGGCCGGGCCGTCGGCGCCGGCCAGCAGGGTGAAGAACCCTCCGTAAGCGGCGTCGATGTGGATACGGACCCCGTACTTCTCCCGCAGGGCCAGGGCTTCATGGATGGGGTCGATCGCGCCGAGCCCGGTGGTGCCCGCCGTGAGGACGACCGTCCCCACGCGGCCGGTACGCAGCAGGTCCTCCAGCGCGTCGAGGTCGATACGGCCCCGCCCGTCCACGGGTACGGCGTGCCCCTCGATGCCCAGGACGCCGCACATGCGGCTATGGGTGTAATGGGCTTCCGCGCTGTAGGCGACACCCCGGCCGGGGTGCAGTTCACGGGCGACGAAGAGAGCTTCCAGGTTGGCCATGGTGCCGCTGGTGGTGAGATGGCCGAGATGAGTGGTGAAGCCGAACATACCGGCCAGTTGCTGCATCACCTCGCGTTCCATCCTGGCGGTGGCCGGTCCGCCGTCGAGCGCATGGTTATTGGGGTTGATCAGCATCGCTGTGACGTATCCGACCACGGCGGCCGGGTGCGGAGGCTTGAGCATCTGCCCGGCGTACCGGGGATGGAAGAAGGGGTAGTTGTCCTTCAGCCGCTCGGTGAACTCCTCGAAGACTTCGGCGAATCGGCCGTCTTCGATATCGAGTGACGGGTGCGTCTGGTACGGGCCGAAGTCCGCCGTCCACTCCTGGTTGGACTGTGCCGCTTGTCGGAGCCAGTGTTGCAGGTCCATCAGTTGTCCTCGTATGTGCTTCGTGGTCGGGAAGGCCTCAGCGTCCGCTTCCGGCGTCAGAGCATGCGCGAGTACTCGTGGAATTCCCAGTCGGTGACCGCGCGCTCGAACCGGGCGAGTTCCTGGCGTTTCAGGGCGACGAATACCTCGGTGAAGCGGCGCCCGATCGCGTCGCCGAGAACCTTGTCCTCTTCAAGAGCGCTCAGTGCGCCTCCCAGCGATGACGGCAGCGGCGCTCCGCCGAGGCACGGCTCTTCCGTGACGGAGTGCGGAGGTACGAGGTCGCGCTCGATTCCGTCCAGGCCGGCGGCGAGCAGGGCGGCGATGACGAGATAGGTGTTGCCGGCGCCGTCGCCGACGCGTACCTCGATCCTGGTGCCGGGGCCGCGGTCGGGAGGGATGCGGACGTAGGCGGTTCGGTTGTCGTAGCCCCAGTTGGCGGTGGTGGGAGCCAGGGAGTCGGCAGCGGCGAGCCGTTTGTAGGCGTTGACGGTGGGATTGAGCAGTGCGGTGAGTGCGGGCGCGTGCTCCAGTACGCCCGCCAGGAAGGCTTTGCCGAGGACGCTGACGCCGTCCTCGGCTGCCGGGTCAGCGAACAGATTGGCGCCGTCGGCGTCCGTGAGGGAGAGATGAACATGGTGTCCGCTGCCCGACTTCTCCTGGAAGGGCTTCCCCATGAAGGTGGCGCGCAGCCCCCGGCGTGCCGCGATCTCCTTCACCGCGTACTTGAAGAGAAAGGCGCGGTCCGCGGCGTCGAGGGCGGGCCCGTGCACATGGTTGATCTCGAACTGGCCGCCGCTGAACTCCTGGTTCCCGCTCTGCACGCGGAGCCCGAGGGCATGGCATTCGCGGATGAGCAGGGGCAGCAGCGCATCGGGGTCGTAGGAGGAGCCGACGACATAGCCGGCGGTGTCGTGCTCCGAGTACTGCCGCCAGCCGTGGGGCGCGGCGGCGTCCGGTGCCAGCAGGTAGAACTCCAGCTCGGGGGCGGCGACGGCATGCAGTCCTCGCCGGGCCAGCCGCTCGGTCTGGTTGCGCAGGAGCCGGCGGGGATCCAGGTGCAGCAGGGCATGGTCATGCGTCGTTGCCGTGATGTCGGCCAGGAGATACGCGGTGGCGGGCGCGTGGCCGGGGATGGCGAGTGTGCCCGGGTCGATACGGGCGTGAGCGTCGGGCCAGCCGCTTCCGGAACTCTCGGGGACGTCCAGTGGATTGCCGCCCAGGTCGGTGACCATCACGGCCTGACAGAAGGAAAGGCCGTGCCCCGCACCGTGTGACAGCTCGCTGACGTGGATCTCTTTGCCGCGGGCCACTCCGTGCAGATCGCTCCACAGCACTCGAACGAGGTCGATGCCCTGGGCTGAGAGCTCATCCGAGAGGGCGGCGAAATGCTCGGGTGAGCCGCTCGGATACGCGGAGGAGGGATGACAGGGCACGGCTTGCCCCTTCCGGTTGTCTGCTCGGAGCGTCCGTTTGGGACCAAACGTATGTGGTGCGCCGCTGCCTGACAAGGCTACGGCGCCGTTCCCCCGCGACCGCAGGGCGATGCCGCGGAGGCATCTCGGCGCGCCACCGCGAAAGCGTCCCGGCGCGGGGGCGCACCCCCGGAGGGAGCAGGCGCGGCAGGTCGCACCCCTCAGCACACCACCCGCCCGTGCGGCCGACCGGGCGTACTCGACAGGGTCGCACGCCGACTCGCCGACCACCCCACACGCCGAACACGCCGGCACCCTCCAGCACCAGGCGCGGTCAGGCCTTTACCCGGGAGCGTTCGCGGATTATCATTTGGGGTCAAATGAATGGCGTCGGTGCGGCGGCCGGGTCGGCGTGCCGCCCCCCTGTCGATGCCGGGAACGGCCCTGCCCCGGCCGCGGACGTCCTTCCACCTGATCGAGGAGACATCGTGTCGCTGATGCGTGGCTACTTCCACCCCAAGACGGCGACAGGCCGGTCGTCGCTCATCCCTTCCCCTCCGTGGCACTACTCCGGCGACCTCCTCACCATCGAGTACCGCACCGACCCCGCCCGGGTCCGCGAACTGCTGCCCGAGCCGCTGGAGCCGGCCGAGGAGGACCCCGGCGCCGTCGCCCTGATCTGGGCGGACTGGCAGTCCTGCTCCGGGTCCCGCGAGGAGCTGCTCGACCCTGTGCGCTCCCAGTACAAGGAGGCCTTCGCCGTCGTCCGCTGCTCCTACCGGGGCCGTACGTACTCGCGCTGTGTCCACATCTGGGTCGACAAGGACTTCGCCATCGCCCGCGGCACCCACCAGGGCTACCCGAAGAAGCTCGGCTCCATCCACATGACCCGGCCGCACTCTTACGGTCCCGCCCCGCGCCTCGAGGCGGGTGCCCGCTTCGGAGCGACGCTCGCGGCGGCCGACCGCCGGCTCGCCCAGGCCGTGGTGACGCTGCGGGAGACCTCGAACACCAACGGGTTCGTCAATGGGCACCCGATGGCGCACCACCGCTGGCTTCCCTCGATCGAGAAAGGCGAGGGCCTCGCGCTCGACGAGCTGATCGAGTCGGGTGCCGCCTCCTTCGAGGCCGGACCCGCATGGCGGGCCGAGGCCGATCTGGAGTTGTTCGACTCCCCCACCGAGGAGCTGGCCCGCCTGGAGATCCGCGAGCCGATCGCCGCCTACTACCGCCAGGTCGGTGTGGTCTGGGACGGGGGCACGCTCCTCGAATCCGGTACCTCCGGGGCCGGGTGAACTCACCGCTGACACTGACGCCACAGCCCCCGACCCCGGCAGGGTCGCCGCGGCCGCCCTCCGAGGCAGCCGCCACGCGGGCTCGGACGACACCTCCGGCGGGTGTGGCACCGGGCCACGGGCAGCCCCGCACACGGAGCAGCGACGGCCGCGTACCGCACGCGCTGATCTGCTCTCTTCTCTCTGTCACCTGGAGTACCGGATATGACCGAACACATCACCACCGTGGCCGGGGTCGCCGTCGACACCCGGCACTGGATCGGCGGCGAACGCGTCGCCTCCGTACGGACCTTCACCGACGTCTCGCCGATCGACGGCAGTACCCTCGGCGAGATCGCACGCGGCGGCGCGACCGAGGCCGAGGCAGCCGTCGCCGCCGCCAGGACCGCCTTCCCCGGCTGGGCGGCCACTCCACGTACCGAGCGCGCTCGCCTTCTGCGCGCCATCGCCGACGGCGTCGACAAGCGCCTCGAGGACCTGGCCATCGTCGAGACGCACGACAACGGCGCCCTGCTGCGCTCGCATCGCCGTGGCGTGATGCCGCGGGTGGCGCACAACTTCCGCTTCTTCGCGGACTGGCTGCTCCGCCTGGAGCACGAGGACTTCACCACACGCGGCCACACCAACCATGTCTCCTGGGACGCGGCGGGTCCCAGCGTCCTGATCACCCCCTGGAACGCCCCGCTGATGCTCGCAACCTGGAAGATCGCACCGGCCCTCGCCGCCGGGAACACGGTCGTCCTCAAGCCGGCCGAGTGGACCCCGCTCACCGCCTCCCTCATCGCCGACATCGCCGCCGAGGCCGGACTGCCCGCCGGCGTGCTCAATGTCGTGCAGGGGTACGGGGCGGAGGCCGGCAGCGCACTCGTCTCGCACCCGGATGTGCGCCGGATCAGCTTCACCGGTTCCGTGCCGACCGCCCGGCGGATCGCCGGAGCCGCGGCCGCCAACCTGGTGCCCGCCAGCTTCGAGCTGGGGGGCAAGTCGCCCCTGCTGGTCTTCGCCGACGCCGATCTCGACCTCGCCGTCGATCTGGCGGTCGAGCAGTACGACAACGCCGGGCAGGTCTGCCTCGCCGCTTCCCGCGTCCTCGTCGAGGCCCCGGTCGCCGAGGAGTTCACCCGGCGTCTCGTGGAGCAAACGGCGCGGCTGCGGCAGGGCGACCCACGGGAGGAGGCCACCGACATCGGCCCCAATATCCACCCGCGCCAGCTGGAGAAGATCGACGGGTTCGTCCGGCGGGCGCTGGCGGCCGGGGCCCGCGCCCTCGTCGGCGGCACCCCCCACGAGAAGCTGGGCGGCCTCTACTACCGGCCCACCCTCTTGACCGGCGTCGCCCAGGACAGCGAGATCGTCCAGGAGGAGGTCTTCGGACCGGTCCTGACCCTGCAGACCTTCACCGACGAGGAGGAGGCCGTCCACCTCGCCAACGACACCCGCTTCGGCCTCGCCGCCACCGTCGCCACCGGCGACCGCGAGCGCGCCGCACGCGTCACCGCCCGGCTGGTGGCAGGCACCGTCTGGGTCAACTGCTTCTTCGTACGTGACCTCCAGGCTCCCTTCGGCGGCTCCCGCCAGTCCGGCGTCGGCCGCGAGGGCGGCACCTGGAGCTTCGACTTCTACTGCGACATCAAGAACACCGTGAGCGCACCGAAGGGGTGGAAGGGCCATGGGTGAGATCGTCGGCGCGGGCCTCCTCTCGCACGTCCCCACCATCGTGCTCCCGGAGGAGACCCGGCTGGAGCTGAACGGGGACAAGGAGATCACTCTGGTCACCGGCCTCCGGCAGCTGCGCCAGGAGGTGTTCGAGACCGCGGACTACGACACCGTGGTCGTCCTGGACTCGCACTGGGCCACCACCGTCGAATTCGTGGTCACGGCCCAGGACCGGCGCGCCGGTCTCTTCACCTCGGAGGAACTGCCCCGCGGCATGTGCCGTATGCCCTACGACTTCGCGGGCGATCCCGAACTCGCCCACGGCATCGCCGCGTACGCCGAGAAGCACGGCACCTGGATCACCGCGATCGACGACCCCTGCCTCCCGATCTACTACGCCACCATCAATTTGTGGAAGTTCCTCGGCGAGGGCCTGCCCGACAAGCGCTGGGTCACCATCGGGGTGTGCCAGACCGGCGACATGGAGGACCATCTGCGCCTCGGCCGCGCCCTCGCCGACGGCATCGCCGCCACACCCGGCCGCAAGGTGCTCCTCATCGCCTCCGGGGCGCTCTCGCACACCTTCTGGCCGCTGCGCCAACTCCGTGACCACGAGTCCAGCGACCCCTCCCACATCTTCAGCCCGCAGGCGCGGGCGGCCGACTACGAACGCATCGCCTGGTTCAAGCAGGGACGCCACGACCGGGTGCTGCAGACCATGCCGGAGTTCTGGCCGTACAAGCCCGAGGCCGGCTTCTCCCACTATCTGATGATGGCCGGTGCCCTGGGCGAGGAGGCCTGCACCGCGCCCGGCCGCCAGTACGGGGAGTACGAGAACTCCATCGGCACCGGCCAGGCGCACCTCTGGTTCGATCGCCCCGCGGAGGGCTGGACCGCGCCCCGGGCCGCCCGCCTCCCCCACGGCCCACACGACCCCGGCGACCCGCAGCACTCCGTCGAACCGCAGCTCTCCCCCGCCCCGCACGCAGACCAGGAGTCCTGACATGCCCGACTACCGCCGCATCCTCCTCGACGGCGCCGTCGTCGAGACCGTCCGCGAGGGGGAGACCCTCGTCGCCGGTGACGGCCGCCGGGTCCCGGTCGACCACGCGCGCCATCTGCCACCGGTCGTCCCCTCCAAGATCATCGCTGTCCATCTCAACCACCGCAGCCGGGTGGAGGAGTTCGGGATCACCCTTCCGGACACCCCGACGTACTTCCACAAGCCGACCTCCTCCCTCAACTCCCACCAGGGCGCCGTCGTACGGCCAGAGGGGTGCAAGTGGCTCAACTACGAGGGCGAGGTCGCCATCGTGATCGGGAGGACGTGCCGCAACATCTCCCCCGCCGAGGCCGGGGACCACATCGCCGGCTACACCATCGCCAACGACTACGGTCTCCACGACTTCCGCGACACCGACGCCGGCTCCATGCTGCGCGTCAAGGGCTCCGACACGCTGTGCCCGCTCGGCCCCGGGCTGGTCACCGACTGGGACTTCCGCGGCAAGCACCTGCGGACGTACGTCAACGGTGAGGTCGTCCAGAACGGTTCGACCGATGAGATGACGTGGGACATGCACTACCTCGTTGCCGACATCGCCCGCACCATCACGCTGCACCCGGGGGACGTCCTGCTCTCCGGTACGCCTGCCAACTCCCGGCCCGTACAGCCCGGAGATGTGGTCGAGGTCGAGGTCGAGGGCCTCGGCCGGCTCACGAACCGCATCGTGACCGGCCCGGCCGCGATCCGTGACGACGTCGGGGCACAGCCCACCGAGTCCGAGGAAGTGCTGTCCACCGCCCTCGGCGGCGACTGGGAGTTCCGGGGCATCCGCCCGCCCAGGCGGCACTGAATCCCGGCGTGAAGCCCACGCCCCGCCGGGCAGGCCACGAGCTGCCTGCCCGGCGGGGCGTGTCCGCGCGCCGGGCACGGAGCAACGGTGACCGTCTCAGCAGCATACGGGCGTACGCGCGTACGCCGGTGAGACGGGCACAAGTGCGCGCGGTGGCCGACGGCGGGGTGCACACACGTGTGCGGCCAGGCCCCGAGTCCGGCCACACAGCTGTCGGCCACGGGTTCACGGACGGCCGGCGGCGGCTTGGACCAGCGTGTCGAAGAGCCGCTGCTGAGCGGGGGCGTCGTGCGCGGTGTCCTCGGGGTGCCACTGCACTGCGGTGAACCAGCCGTCCGCGCCGACGAGTTCAAGGGCCTCGACGGTGCCGTCGGCGGCCGTGGCGGTGATCTCCAGCCCGTCGCCGGTCCGCTCCACGCGCTGGTGGTGGTAGCAGGACACCTCCGCCTTCTCGCTGCCGGTGATCCGGGCGATCCGTGAACCGCGGCGCAGCGCGACCGGGTGCACCACATGGCGGTGCTCGCTCGCGGGGCCGCCCATGTCCTGGTGCAGGGTGCCGCCGAGGGCGGTGTTGACGGCCTGCAGTCCGCGGCAGACGGCCAGCAGCGGAAGGCCTGCCACCAGCGCCTGCCGGGCGACTTCGAGATCGAAGCCGTCCTGTTCGTCGTCCACGTCGTAGACGCTGTCGTGTGTGCTCACCGCGCCGTAGCGGTGCGGGGCGATATCGCCGCCGCCGGGCAGCAGCACCCCGTCGAACCTGGCGAGTCTGGCGGCGACTTGTGCTGGGTCGGCAGTGCCGCCGGGCGCGTACGGGTGGAGGGTGACGGGTTCGCCACCGGCCCGCCACACGGCCTCGACCAGGGCACGGGCACTGACCTCGGCGGCGTAGCGCAGGGCGGAGGCGGAGGCGGCGAAGCGGGCGGGGATCGCGATCAGCGGGCGCGGGGCGTCCGCAGGCCGCAGCGGCGGCGCGGATACCACGGGGCTCAGCCGGCTCCGCGCGCGCTCGGGCTGCAGCGGCGACACCGGCGCACGGCTCTGCGGCGACGCGGGCTCCGAGACCAGCGGCCGCGGCGCGCACCCGGGGAACACCGGGCCGGACGCGCGCTCGGGGAACACCGGGCCGGAGGCGCGCTCGGGGGGAGGGCTCACAGCTGGATCCAGACCGGCTTGAGCTCGGTGTACTTCTCCAGGGCGTGGGCGGACCTGTCCCGGCCGTTGCCGGACTGCTCCGCGATCCGCCGGTGCGGAGCCGGGCTCCCGCTGCGGCGCCCGCGACGATGTGGTCCAGGAGGGGCGGGGG
>NZ_JBQQBW010000169.1:0-10812 GCF_052245415.1 Streptomyces sp. 8N706
CCTACGCCTACAACAAGACCGCCGGCAGCGTCGGACGCAAGACACCCGCCTCGATCACCATCACACTCACGCCCCAGCCCACCCCGGCAGACACGGCCAGACCCTAACTTCCCGGTCTTGGGCTTTACCCACCTCCCCGATTCGGGTCCCGCGTCGAGCAAGACCAGGGGGCCACTCGTTCAAATTCCGGGCAGGATCACAGCCTGCCCGAGTTGCCAGCAAGCGTACGGCCCCCTGATCATGCCCGACCCCAAACCGGGCAGGACACCGGCCAAACCCGCTCCGCCGACCTCAGATTGTTGATCCAGTTCCCCGTATCGTCTACTCGAATTTGGTCATTGATCATTTCGCTGAAAAAACCTCACAACCGTTTTTGGGTGCCAGCCGTGTAGAAATCAGGCCGTCGCGTATAAGCGTGTCCTAAATACCTGTAGCAATCTGGGTTATATTTTGGTTTCGTTCAGTCGTCAGGTTGCACTGGTCCATCGATTCCCTGGAGGAATCCGAAGATGCGCAGCTTACATATCCGACGTCCTGGAGCTCTAGTCGTGGCTGCTGCGATGGCTGTAGCGGCAATGCTGACCGGCGCCTCACCAGCCCAAGCCGAGCCCGGGTGGATCCGGGTGAACGCTTTCCACAGCAACCTCGTCGCTACAGTGAAGGACGGCTCGACCGCAAACAGCGCTCAAGTCGTTCAGCAGCCGTTCGCCGATAACGCGTGGAACGGGCAGTGGAGGATGGTCAACAAGGGTAATGAGACGTGGCAGTTCGAGAACCGCTGGAGCCACCAGTGTCTCGATGTCAGGGGCAAGTCAACCGCTGCAGGGGCAGATATCGTGCAATTGCCATGCGATTCCCATCGGAGCCAACAATGGATTCGCTGGCAGGACCCGACGCTGCCTGTTTGGCATATCTGGAACCGTCATTCCGGGATGTACCTGACGGTACAGAACGCGGCGACAAACCCAGGCGTGAAATTCGTCCAGCAACCTTATTCCGCTGGGGCTGCCAATCAGATGATGCAGATCTGGTGAGCAGGCTGAGGAAACGCTAGGGCAGGACCTCGAAACGGCCGGCATGAAGCCTGGCCACGGCTCCCGAACCTCGGATCAGTCTCTGTTGCGCCGCTCCTGCACGGCCACGAAGACCACGGAGGGCACCGCCACGACGGCGAAGGCCACCCATGGGCCAGCCAGCCCGTGCAGAACCAGCACCAGACCGGCGAACAAGATCGAGCCCAGCCCGATCGCGAGGGGCTCATTCTGCTGCTGTTGCCGAACCACGGCGAACCACGGTGACCCTTCCCCGACGTTCCTGTTTTGGCCACCCGCTACGAGATCTCCAAAGCTGGTGCTATACAGCAGGGAAGTACAGCACGTGACCGTCTGACGTGGCCAGTAGACCTCAGCCACTGCCCCGCCCGTAGTTCGCATCGAGAGGATCAGCCCGTGCCACAGGCGTGCCAGATGGAGCGGGGACTCACGGGGAACGGCGGCTGCCAGCGGGGCTCAGATGCCGCAGACACCGAAGCCAGCGTTTCCCAGGTCAGCACCCAACTCGCCCCACCACGCTCCTAAAGCGGTGTTCGTCAAGCCGTGCCCCCGGCGTGCCCGATCGATCGGGGAACCGCGGGGAACGGCGGGCGATCACGGTGCACGGATGCGACGACGGCCCTTGGCCAATCTCCCTGGCCAAGGGCCGTTGACGTGCGGAGGGTGTGGGATTTGAACCCACGGTGGTGTCGCCACCACGACGGTTTTCAAGATCGCTGGTGGGCTTGACAGGGCCATGAGACGCCACCGACCTGCGCTTGAAAGAGTCAGCTCTCAGGGCGCGAGGCGTGGAACCTCTTTCCACCACGTGCTCGTATGCGCTGCTCTACGTTGATCAGCCCCAGCAGCGCCGATGAAAGGGCGATGGGCTCAATCATCTTTTGAACGTCGTTGGCCCCGATAAACTGGGCTTCACCTTCCTCAGTCTTAGTCAATGGGGTGCCGTTGAGCCGCTGAGCGTGGACGACGTGCGCGACAGCTTCCTCCCCGTAGACTTCCTGAACCAGCTCCCGGACCTGGCTAGCATTAGCTTTAGGGTAGAGGTCGGCCCAGTGGGCAAACTCTTGACGGAACACGGGGTGCTGCGCGTTGAGGAAAACAACCCCTTGGTACACCATGCCGTCGACCTCGGCAGTCTCTTTGGGCTCATAGCGGGCTAGGTACCTGGCTTCGTCTGCATCGAACTCCGTCCAGCGATATGCCGGGTAGCCACCACGTACGGAAGTCGGCGCCCCCTTCGCTCGGCCCGTCATGACTGGCGCAAGGATGCGACTCCCAGCCGTACCTCCGGAACCGCCCGAAGTTCCTCGACCTGCGTGCGGGCCTCTATGTGTCGGTCCAGGAGAACCCGCCGAAGAATCAGTTGACTCTCCCGCCATCGTTCCGCCCGGAGTGGCGACCACACGAGAGACTTTAAACCGCGGATTCAGCCTGTCGAGGATACGCGAGAGACTTTTTGCCATCGATGAGCCAGCCTGAGCATCGTCCTTCTGCGCAGCCTCCTTCGCTTTGGACAGCTCCTCAGGGAAGTTGCTGTAGAAGGCGTCCCCCCATCGCTCCCAAGGCAGTTCCTGCCCACCCTTTGCGAACAACATGTGACGGGAAGCCTGCGTCAGCACACCCCAGTCTGTCGGGCGCGCTTCGCTGAATACGGGCGGGCGCACGATAAGCCACGTGCGTCTCATTATCTCGTCGGTTATGCCGAACTGCCTGTACCTGCTCTTGCTACTATCCGCGTGATAAGCCTCTCCCTGATAATCAACGACAACGATTGGATTCTGGGTGATGTAATCACTGGTGAAGCGCACGGGATTTTCCGGCTCCGGCACATAGAACCACTCAGCCAGCGTCCCATGGTCGTCCACTGCGACGGTGCCGCTTACTGCTGATTCAGGAATGAAATGGCGAAGTCCGTATATCCGCCTAGGGCGCCAAACACGAGTGCTACCGTCGGGCAGAGTGACCGTCTTGTCACGTGTTTCTCGACGACTTCCCGGGCGCTTTGCGTAGGAGTTTACAACGGTGGTCTCTATGCGTTGACCACCACGTTCAGGGACGTCGATCAACCGACCATTGAGGTAGCGGACAAGGCCATCGACAGTCTCTTGCCTAGAAGGGTCCGGGTCTCCCATCCAGGTGTCGCTATCAGCCTCCGCGCCAAGCAACACCATTATAGTCCCTGTTTCCATCCAACCCGGACGAATCTTGCTCCAGTCACAACCGTACTTTACATCCGAGAAGGGAGCCACCACCTCCATCATCACGGTGTCGCCGTTCTCGTCTGGAACCTCCCATTCCTTGAGAGTGTAGTTTCCCTTTGAATCTCGGTATATCCAAAGCATTGCACCATCTGGCGTCTCCTCCGTGTAGCTAATTACCACTACACCATGCGGATTCCAAGGCAGAACTGAAGACTTGAATCCTTGCCCAAAATTCTCATCGAATCCAATGGGCTTCCCGCCGCCCCCAAACGCAGTCAAGAACACCGGGAGATCTTCCACCGACATTCCTTCACCATTATCCATGATGGTGCGCCGCAAGACCCCCAAGCGCTCTGCCGCCTGCTCCTCGATACCGAATTCGATTCGAGTCGCGCCGCTCTCCTCAGAGTTCTTCCAGGCCTCGCGGGCCCACTGGTACGAACCGCCTGCCTCGTAGGCCTGCCCCACCAAGTAGTGAGTGACGTTTTCAGGTACATGGACGATTGTTGCCATATCACACTACTTTCTATTCAGCGTTTCGACCGTGGGACTTAGCCGAGTGCGCTCGTACATGAGCCGCGATCACGTTGATTAGTAGATCCGCCTCAACCTCTGAGAGTCTTGCCGGTATCACGAGTTGCGCAGTACGTCCGGTGGGCAAGGTGATCGGAATATTGAGGAGGCCCGGCTCTACAGGCGCCCCCGAGTTGGACCGATCCGGCCGAGCAGGAACCTGCCTATCGGATCTTGGCCCACGCGCTCTCGTTGGCGGCTGCCACGACGCCGGGTCTTCGAGGTACTGAAGGAACGACTCAACAGCCCTACGGAAGACCCTCTCGTAAACCTGCCGTGTTGACTCCTGCAGCCCATCGGCAGCGTTGTAGAAGCGCCGCACAAGATCATCAACGTCCAGGTCGCGAACGCCTACCCCATTAAGATCCCCAAGCGGCTCGAGGAATCGGCGGCAGACCATCGCGTACTGGTCTGACGTTGACTTCTTCATGTGGCCCGAGCGTCCGGCCCACACCCAGAGGTTGATCAACCCCGCCGCCGAGGTTGTGCGTGCATTCATACGGCCCAGTGTGCATATCGGACATATGTCATGCAAGGGGTTGACCGAAGAGATCTTCATCAAACCGGAGGCAATGCAAGTCGTGGAATGAACTCCCATGAACATGGCAATCTCCATGAGACGATCTCTGCAAGGGCAGGTTGGCCTGAGGGGGCACGCGTGGGCAGTAGCTTGCGAATTGGGGATGTCTTGCGTTATACGAGCGCCAAGGACCCGGCGCAACAGCAGATCGATGGCCATGCGAACTTCCACTTCGTCACGCATTCTCCGCTACGCAAGCGTGCCTCGCTGGAAGCTGGCATCAATCCAATGGCGCAGGTTGAGGTGGCTGGCCAACCTCGCCGGCCAGCCGTGCTGATCAGGTCGAGTCCGTGGAAGGCTGGCACCGAGCAGACACCCTGGCATGACGTCTTCGACCTGGACAACGGGCACATCCGCTACTTCGGCGATCACAAGGCCGGGCTCGATGGTCCGCCAGGCAGTACCAAGGGGAACGCGGCTCTCCTCGATGCCTTCAGCGGACACCAGGCACCTACCGATGAAGAGCGTGGCGGTGGAGTGCCCTTGCTGTTGTTCCGGGCCGTACAACGGAACGGTCGAGTCAAGGGATACGTCGAGTTCTGCGGCCTGGGGCTCATCGAACGCGCCGAGCGCCTTGTCCAGTGGGCCGGCCACGAGCGCACCACCTTCACGAACTACGTCTTCGACATCGCTCTTGTCGACCTCACGCACGAAAACGATCAACTGGATTGGGCTTGGATCACCGCTCGCCGGGACCCCAGCGTTCCGGACGAGGAAGCCCTTGCTCTCGCCCCTGCTGCATGGCGCGAGTGGGTGGAGCACGGGCACGCGGCACTGCCACGGGTTCGCCGGCGGGTGGCGCGGGCCAGAGTCAGCAAGGTACAAGAGCAGCGGTGCGCCGCCGGAAGCCAGGAGGAGAAGGACCTACGCACCATCTACAAGTGGTTCGAGGGTCGGAAGCACGACTTCGAGAGCTTGGCTTCAGCCGTCGCAGCGCGTCGGCTTAGAGGAAACGGACACAACTACGTCGAAGGATGGCTGACCAGGCGGTCTGGTGACGGAGGAGCGGACTTCGTCGGTCGACTCGATCTTGGGACTGGCCTGGCCGGTGCCAGCCTCGTCGTCCTCGGGCAGGCCAAGTGCATCAACCCCGGGAGCACGGTGTCCGCCGAACAGATCGCCCGTGTGGTAGCCCGACTGCAGCGAGGATGGATCGGTGTCTACGTCACTACCGGCGCCTATTCGGAGGCAGCTCAGCTCGAGATGGTCGAGGACCAGTACCCCGTCGTGCTGATTGGTGGCTCGGAACTCGCACGGGACCTCCGGGGAATTGCCCGAGACGACCACGGAGGAGACTTGGAAGCCTGCATAGAACACATCCTCAACCTCAGATCGGTCACGGTTACCAACCGGCGCCCTGAAGAGATCCTGCTCCAGTAGGAGCGGTGTCGACTCGCGTCGTGCAGGACGACGCCGAGCAGGACCGTCAGCGTGGACTATTTGTGGACAGAGCACCACTCGACACCGCTGCGTGGCACTGTGACCAGCTATGACGCTGGGAGACGAAGCGGCCTCCGGAGCCGTGTGCCGGCAACGCCTACCCCTGCAGCCACATGCGGCAGCGAAGGGCCGGAAACCGCCGCGTCATCCGACTTTCGTGTGGGGAAGGATGGGTTCGTTGACCGGTCAACAGCAAGGGGGCTGCATGGCGCGGAGGCACGACACCGACACGATCCTCAATGAGCTTGGAGAGGTACGGCGGGTGCTGGATGACCCCGCTATCGGACTGGCAGCGTTTCACCAGGACCAGGACGAACTTCGCCGCAAAGTGCTTGAGACCGTGGCCCTTGGCACGACCGGGCTGCGCGAGGAAAACCGGGAGCTGCGGCGCCGCCAGGAGAAGATGCTCAGCGACTTGGCGGATACGCGTACCTCGATCGAGGCCCTCCGGCGCGAGATTGCGCAGGCGCAGACGGTGGGTGCACCGCTTCCCGCCACCGCTGCAGCCACCGTGACATCGGTCGGGCTCGCGGGGCGCGAGCCGCGGAGTCTGGAGGCAGGATCGGACAGCAAAGGCACCAACGGGTGGAAGGAAGAAGCGGTGCATGAGATGTCGGCCACTGGTCCAGCTGAACACGGTGATGGTGAGAAAGAAGAGCAGCAGGCCGAAGCCCCCTCTACCCCTTCGGCGCCGGGGGAAGGGGCGGCGGCCGCGCCTACTGAGGCCGAGCTTGGGAAGGGAACGCCACCGGAGACACAGGAGCAGGAGCAACGCACCACGTCCGCACCAGCCGATGGGGACGAGCACCGGCAGGCCGACCTGCACAGGCACACGGACAGCTTGCTCTCGGCAGCGTCCATCGCGTCGGCTCGCCTGATCTGCCACCGGGATGCCTGGGAGTTCGTTATCGAGCAGACCGGCCAGCACCCACACTTCCGGATACCGGACCGCATCAGCGACGCCGGTGACGGCCAGGTCGAGACGTTCCTGTCGGGACGGTCGCTGCTGGCGGTGCTAACCACTATGCGGGCGCTCTACAACGACCAGTCCCAGGACATGGCCACCTGGGCGCTAGCCAGCGCGGTATACCGGCGGACCCAGTACGCTGTCGCCGCCGCCACCGGGACTCGGTCCGACGGAGGTGAGGTGACGACCATCGTCCTGGACGACCGTCCCGCACCCGCCGACACCGCCTGAGACCAAGATTCCCCACGACGGCCTCGCGGACTGCCCGGCGATTTCGTCCGCCAGTTACGGTGATGCCCCATCCCTTCCGGGTTCATCCGGGGCAACACGAGGCGCACACTGAGTTTTGCTCACATCAGTTCCTTGCTGCGGCATCTGTCGAATGGCTGTCGAAGCTGCCTCGGGTGCACCGGTCAAGTACGGCAACCGCAGGCCAAGAGGCGTACGGGGCTCGAAGCAGCAGGCGCCATCTAAGTGCTCTGCCCACTCAAGACAGAAGGCGCGAGAGCAACGTGGTCGCCCCCTCGCTAAGCCGTTCGGTGCTCAAGTTCGAGGGGGGATCCGGCCCGCCCGCTTGTCCGCCAGGAAGAGCTGCACAGGGTCTCCGCCCCGCATGCCCACCAGCGTTATGTAGTAGTGGTCTAACTCCCGCGCACAGCGGGCACATACCCACCCGTACACGGGCTTCTCCGTCCTACATGCCGCTCCGCACCGTTCACAGCCTCGACGATTGCTGCCACCCGTTGTCCCAGTCATGGCCCTGATTCTGGCGAGCTGTCGTCTGCCCGGACAAGGACGCCGATCGGCCACCAGTGACGCAATAGCCCGTTCACCCGGGACGCTAGGGTTCTCCGGAGCCGCGTCTGTGGGGACCAGTTGGGGACCACACGCTGTGCACGCAAGCGAACAATGCCAGCTCAGCCGAACACGTCCACGTGCATCAGGTGCCCCCTGAACTCGGGAAACCCTTGTACCGATCAGCTGGGGGTCAAGGGGTCGCAGGTTCAAATCCTGTCGTCCCGACGGTGCAGACGCAGGTCAGGGGCGGTATCTCTTTACGGGGTGCCGCCCCTGACGCGTGTGCGTGACTAACTGCGTGACTGTCGGTCCGCGTCACCACCGAAGATGCGGTCCATCGCGACCGCCCCGGACTGGACGACGGGTCGGATCTGCTTCCGGTAGACCTCCTCGGTGACGGCCGTGCTGGAGTGGCCGACAAGCCGCGAGATCTCTTCGAGGGGGATGCCACGGTCCGAGAGCAGCGACACGAAGCTGTGCCGCAGCTCGCGCGGCGTCCATTCCGCTGGGGTCAGCCCGTCCACGCCTTTGATCGCCTGGCGGAAGGCCCGGCGGCTGTTCGCGGCGTCCAGGGGAGTGCCGACGGCCGAAGTGAACACCAGCCCGTGCTCCCGCCAGCGGTCCCCAACGTCGAGCCGCTGCCATCCCTGGAGCTCGCGGTGCATGCCCAGCGCCTGTATGCAGCGCTCCGGCAGTGCCAGCGTGCGCCGGGACTTCCGCGTCTTGGTGTCGCCCCCGGCCCGCACAGAGCGCCACACCGCGATGTGGGGCGGGACCACGGGAGACACCGATGTGTCCCCCTCCAGATCAACGTGGTCCCACGTCATCGGCCGAAGTTCCTCTGTGCGCGCGCCAGTAAGAAGGGCTACCACGATGTACGCGTGCAGCGCCGATCGTTCCGACGCGATGAGCACGGCCTCAGCCTGGTTGAACGTGAGCGACTTGGAGGGCCGACCTTCCAACCCTCGCGGGATGGAGCAGAGTTCCACCACATTGCGTTTCACTTTGTCCCTGGCCATGGCCCGTTTCACCGCGCGGTTGAGACATGAGTGCATGAGCCGAAGTGTCCGTGTGCTGTGGGTCTTGGCCTTGCTGGCAAGCCACTTGTCCACGTCGTCGGCGCTGAGGTCCCGTAGCTTGTGCTGGCCCAGCGCGGGCACGACGTGCTTGTCGCACATGCTCCTGTAGTTGCTCACGGTGTCCTTGTCGAGAGCCGCGAGTCCGTACGTGAGCCAGTCGTTCACGGCGTCCCGCACGGTGTAGCCCGTCGGCGCGATGGCGAGCCCGTCCTCGTAGTCACGCAGCACCTCCTTGAGCTTGGCTTTCGCCTCGGTCTTGGTCCGGACACTGCCGCGCTTCACAATGCGCTTGCCGCTGCCGTCGTAGCCGAGGCTGGCAGTGGCGATCCATCGCTGACGTTTCGCGTCCCAGTGAAGTCCGCCGTCTCCCCTGCTGCGGCGACGAGTCATCGTGTCTCTCCTGCCTCGCGCTCCAGGAGCGCGACGTACTCCGTGACGGCGGACGCGGGGATGAGCCGGGTGCGCCCCTCCTTGACGAAGCGGAGGCGGCCCGTGCGCATCAGGTCGTAGATCACGCTCCGGCTTTGTCCCAGCACGCGCACGGCGTCAGCCACGCGGTAGAGCAGCGGTTGGGCCAGCTCGATTCGTTCGGCTGCGCTGACGCTCACGGTGTCCTCCGTTCCGGCTGGGGCACGTCATCGGCACCGGACAGCCGGACAGCGCCGGTGGCGGGCTGTCCGGGTAGTTCGGGCTGGTCAGGGGTGGTAACCGGACAGTCGGACAGCTCAGACACCTCCGCTGTGTCAGCGTGCTGCGCGTCGCTGTCCGGGTAGTAGCGGCCGGATGCGTCCTTGCTGAGCTGGCCGTCAGCGGCCATGCGGGAGCACGTCCGGCGGATTGTGTCCGCGTCCACATCCGGGAGCACGCCTGCGAGGTCCTTCGGACGCGCGCCAGGGTGGGCGCGGACGTGCCGGAGAATGGCGGACCGGGTGTCGCCGATGGTGTGGTCGGCAGCCGGGCCGTCCAGCAGTTGCCAGGCGCCGGCGGCGTGGAACTGGAGCGCGTATTCGGCTTCGTCCACGTCCCGGCCGGTGACGTGCAGCACGCCGTCGGCTTTGCCGCGTGCGCGCTTGAGGACGAGCGTGGCGTCAGCGGCTCCGGCGAGCCCGTTGGTGCCGGAGACCTCCGAGAGGAAGTCATCCGATCCGGCCTTGCGTACGTGGTGCACGAGCACGACGGCGACGCCGTAGTGATCCGCGAGACGCTTCGCGTGACCTACGGTGGCATAGTCGGCGTCGTAGGCGGACGCGCCGGATGCGGACGCACCCCGCATCTTCGCGAACACGTCGATGACGACCATGCGCGCATCCGGGTTGCGGTCCAGCCATCCCGCGATGGCTTCGTTCCCGCCCTGCGGAAGCGGCGGGCACGACGTCACCAACGTGAGTCCAGGCGGAGCCGGTTGACCGCCCAGGATCTTGCCCATCCGGGACTGGAGACGACGCGGCGTGTCCTCCAATGCGAGGTAGAGCACCGGGCCGCCCTGCACGGGCACGGAGTCCAGGGCGGTTCCGCCGGCCGCGACTGACAAGCCGAGTCCAAGGCTCATCCAGGACTTGCCGACCTTCGGCGGACCGCAGAGCAGATTGACGCCTTCGGAGAGGATGCCTGGCACCGCCCACCGCGGTTCGGGGAAGGTCGTAGCCATCAGCTCCGAGGCGGTCCAGGCGGTGCGCATCCGCTCGCGCGAACCGCGCTCCTTCGGAGCCGGGGCGGGCTGCTCTCCGACGGAGTACAGGTGTTGCGGGGACAGCGGGTTGCCGGTCATGCGGCCACGCTCCTTGGACGGTTCGCCCCTGCCCGGAGACCGGACGCGATGGTGCGGGCGGCCTCGCGCTCGTGCTGGCCGCTCTGGACGGCGGCGGCGGTGAGCCAGTCGGCCTCTGCGGCGCGGCCTGCCTCCTGTCTGCGTCCCGGCTGGCCGCGCTCGGCGGCTGCGGGCCTGAAGTGGGAGAAACCCTCCGTGGCTGGGGCGGTCGGCTCCACGGCTTTAGGCCAAGACCGGGAAGTTAGGGTCTGGCCGTGTCTGCCGGGGTGGGCTGGGGCGTGAGTGTGATGGTGATCGAGGCGGGTGTCTTGCGTCCGACGCTGCCGGCGGTCTTGTTGTAGGCGTAGGGCGACA